>JBBSAS010000440.1:0-1890 GCA_038252055.1 Candidatus Limnocylindrales bacterium | reverse complement strand
CGTCGCGGAGCTTTGCGCCGAACACGGGGCCGACGCCCTCGAGATCCTCGATCTTCATCAGGAGCCTCGCAGCTGCGGATCGGATGGACATCGCCCATCGTGGCACGACGGGCCCGCCCGTGCGCGGCGATCGCGGAACCAGGGCGCCGTCGTGCGGGCTGTCGGTTCGCGCGCCCGAGGTTCGGTTCGCGCGCCCGAGGTGCGGTTCGCGCGCCGAGGTCAGGCGCGGCGGAGGAGGGGACGGGTCAGGCAGGTGGGGCCGCCGGAGCCGTTCAGGCCGATCTCCTCGGCCTCGTACGCGTGGACCTCGCAGCCGGACGCCTCGAGCGCCCGCCGGGTTGCCGGGTTGCCGTCGGCGACGACGCAGACGCCGGGCCGGACCGCCAGGACGTTGCAGCCGAGGGTGGCGAACTCCTCCTCGGGCACGGCCACGGTCCGGATCCCGAGGTTGCCGAGCAGCGCCCAGAGGCCGACCGGGAGGAGCGGGAGGTAGACGACCGCGAGGTCGTCTGCGACCGGTGAGATCACCGAGAGGAGGTGGACGAGCTCGGCATCCCCGTGCCAGTACGGGACGTCGAAGGCGCGAACGTCGCCTCCGAGAAGGTCCGTCAGCTGGCGGGCGCCCTCGCCGTTCGTGCGCAGCGTTCGCCCGACGCAGAAGAGGTCCGGCCGCAGCCAGAACGTGTCGCCGCCGTCCACCGTGCCGGGAGCCTCGATCCGGCCGGCCGTGGGGACGCCCCGCGCCGCCAGCCAGCCCTCGACGAGGGCCTCCTCGCCCCGTCGGGTCGGCTTCCCGGAGCGGAGTGGGATCGCGCCCCGATCGGTGACGAGGAGCGGATCGAACGTGTAGACGAGGTCCGGGTGGGGCGCGGCATCGGCGCCCAACTCGTGGACGCGGGCGCCGAGCCGGGCCAGGAGGTCGCAGAAGGCGTCGTGCTCGTGGCGGGCGCGCTCGAGGTCGACCGGGTGCAGGAATCCGTGGGCGGGCTCGTCGAAGGCGGCGCCGAAGGCCGGCCCCGGGCGCTGGACGAGGACGTCGCGGAGCGGGTCCGTCATGGACTGGGCGCCGTATGCGGCGAGGACGGCGGTCCCGGCAGCGGAGTCGAGGGTCACGGCCGGATCGTCGGAGGTGGGCGTCACCTTCCGGCGGCGGTCGTGCGCTCGAGGAGGCCGCCCAGCTCGTAACCGGCGGCGTCGGCGTCGGCGGCCAGCCGGCGGGCCAGTGCGAACGCCGCCCCGACGGCCGCGCGCGTGGCCTCCGGGTCGTCGGCTCCGACGGTCACCGCGACGAGGATGACCATCCAGCGCAGGGCCGCCTCGAGGGATTCCCGGTTCACGTAGACCAGGCCCTCGTGCCGGTTGACGCCCAGCCAGCGGGCGAGATCGTCGTCGCTGACCCAGGCCCGGACGAGTCGGCCCGCCCGATCGGGCTCGGGCGCCGCGAGGGCGTCGTCGCCGGGACGGGCGAGGAGATGACGCACCGTCTCGACGGTCCACCAGGCCGCGCCCTCGTCGAGGCCGCGCCACCGGAACGCGTCGGCGAGGACGCGACCGAGACGCGCCCGGTCGAACCAGCCGCGGCCGGCGCGGAGCGCGGGATTCGGCTCGAGGACGCCGCCGATCGCCTCGGCGGACAGCCAGCCGAGGAGCGCGCCCCAGGTCGTGGCGTCGGGCGGCAGGGCGGCCGCAACGAAGGCCTCCGGGGCTCTGGCGGCACGATCGTCGGCCGGCGGCGCGAGCGCCACCGCCAGGGCGACGCGGAAGCGGCAGCCAAACTTGGCGGTGAGCACCTCGATCTCCGCGTCGGAGACCGCCGAGCCCGTGGCGGCCCGGATTGCCCGTAGAGCATCGCCGGCCCGCGACTGCCAGGCAACGACGAGCCGGTCGAGG
>JBBSAS010000439.1:0-1898 GCA_038252055.1 Candidatus Limnocylindrales bacterium | reverse complement strand
GTCACGGAGCACCCGCTCGCCCAAGCGCGCGCATGATGTCAGGGACCTCCACTTGGTCGTCGTGTTGGATCAGCACCCGGGATCAAACCCGGGCCGACCCGACGACCGGTGGATGGTCACCTATCCGCGCGACCCCTTAGCTTAGCCTCGATCCACCGATCGGGCGAGTGTTGTGTAGCCGCGTATCCGCGGAAAGTGCCTCCGGAGCAGCGACGATGACGGTGTTCGAAGTCGTCAGATCGCTCACACCAGGAGGCACTTTCCGTGACGAAAGTATCGCGCTCGCTCGACCGCGTTGAGGTGATGTTCGACGACCCGTCGTTGGTCGCGAACGCGGGTCTGATCCTGCCGGCGACGTTGATGGTCCGGCTCGGTCTCGAGCGGTTGATCAACGCGACGGTCCGACTCTCGGGCCGGGTCGGTGGTGCGCGTCCGGGCCGGAAGATCCTGACGTTGGTCGCGACGATCTTGGCGGGCGGTTCCCATATCGATCATGCCGACATGTTGCGGGCGGGGGCGACGCAACGCGTGTTGCCGTTCCGGGTGATGGCACCCTCGACGCTCGGCACGTTCCTACGCTCGTTCACGTTCGGACATGTCCGCCAACTCGACAAAGTCATCGGTGAAACCATCCGCCGAGCGTGGTCGGTCGGCGCCGGTCCCGGCGACGCGCCGATGACGATCGATATGGACTCGACGATCTGTGCGGTGCATGGCAAACAGAAACAGGGTGCCGCCTACGGCTACACGCGGGTGCTCGGCTACCACCCGCTGCTCGCGACGTGCGCCGCGACGGGCGAGGTGCTCCACGCCCGACTTCGCAAAGGATCATCCCAGCGCGGCACGAACCGGTTCGTTTCCGAACTCATCGCTCGGGTCCGGCGTGCGGGAGCGACCGGCCCACTGGTCCTCCGAGCCGACAGCGGGTTCTGGTCCTACAAGTTGATCGACACCCTCGATCGTCTCGGGGTCGGCTGGTCGATCACCGTCAGCTTGAACAAGCAGATCCGGGGCCAGATCGCGACGATCACCGACACTGACTGGACGCCGATCAGCTACCCCCAAAGCGGCGAAGCGCAGGTCGCGGACACGACCTATGTGACCGGCAGCGGACGCGCCCAACGCTCGCTTCGACTCCTGGTGCGTCGCAGCCGACTGACCGATCCGAACCAAGCACAACTCTGGCCCGACTGGCGTTACCACGCGTTCATCACCAGCCAAGACACGCCCGTCGTCGATGCCGACCAGTTCCACCGCGAACACGCCACCGTCGAACTCGCGATCCGCGATTTGAAAGAAGGCGCCGGACTCGAACACTGCCCGTCCGGCCACTTCTGGGCGAACGCAACATGGCTCGGGTGTGCAGTCCTCGCCCACAACCTCACCCGCTGGACCGTCCGCCTCGGAGACCTCCACCCCGACGACCGGCTCACCGTCGCGCGCACGATCCGCACGAAGTTCATTGCGCTGCCCGGCCGGATCGTGAACCGCAGCGGCCGTCACGTCCTCCGACTCCCCGAGAAATGGCCATGGGCCAAGACCTTCATCACCGCCCTCGACCAGATCCGCACACTCCCCGCGCTCTGCTGAACCCAGACCAGCGGACCGGCGCGGCCGCAGACGTTGCCCACGCGCTGACAACCCGACCACACCAAAGCTTGGATCAACGCGCCCCACCGCGATCAACCCGACGCCCGCCCCGCCGCCACGACCAACGATCGAGAATGGACACCCGCCTCCAACCAGATCGGTGGATCGAGGCTTAGAGCGCGCGCCAGTGGTCGGTGAGGCTGACGGGATGACGCCTCGTCGTTGTCGTCCGGTACCCGAAGTCCCGAGCTCGGCGTTCAAGGGTTTCCGGTATCCTGGGGGTTGGGATCTCCTCGAGCGCGAGCGAT
>JBBSAS010000438.1:0-1909 GCA_038252055.1 Candidatus Limnocylindrales bacterium | reverse complement strand
TCGACACAGGTCTCCACGATCGCAGCTCCGCCGGCTTCGACCGGCGTCCGGTTCCGGCACGCGCCGACGACGCGCCCGTCCGCCCCGACGACCCCCGCCCGGACCTGGGTCCCGCCGAGATCGAGGGCCAGGACCGGCCCGACGTCCACCGCCGGCGGGTTCACAAGCCGACCGACGGCTCCGCGGGAGATGCCCCGAGACGCGCCCGGAGCTTCGCCGCCCGGTCCGTCAGCTCGGCCTCCCGGGCCCGGGCGCCGTCGACCACCGCCGGGGGCGCCTTCGAGACAAATCGCTCGTCCGCGAGGCGGCTGCGGGTCGCGGCGAGGGCCGCCTCGGCATCGCCGAGCTCCTTCTCGAGGCGCGCCCGGTCGCGCGCGTCGCTGTCCGCGTCTCCGGCCGCTGCCGGGCGGATCACCGCCTCGAGGTCGCCGGCCACGAGCGCCAGGCCGCTGCCGGACGCGTGGAGTGTCGCCGCGTCCGGGACCCGCGTGAGCGGACGCGCCCGGGCGAGCCGCTCCAGGGCCGGGTGGAGGGCAGCGAAGGAACCGGCCAGCGCCGCGGGGACCACGACGTCGACCGCGAGCCAGGCGCCCGGGTCGAGGCGAGCTTCGCTCCGAGCGTTGCGGATCGCCCGGACGAGATCCAGCAGCGGGGTCGTCCGGGCCTCCGCCTCGGGATCGGGCTGTCCCGGCTCGGGCCAGCCGGCCACGATGAGGAGCTCGGGATCGTCCACCGCGCGGGGCAGCTGTCCCCAGATCGCTTCGGTGATGAAGGGCATCACCGGGTGGAGGAGGCGGAGGTACGTGTCGAGCGCCTCGACGAGCGTCCACCAGGTCGCCTCGCGCGCGGCGGCGGACAGCGACGCGTCGGCCAGGCGGACCTTGGCGAGCTCCAGGGCCCAGTCGCAGTAGTCGCCCCAGATCGCGTCGTAGAGGGTCGAGGTGAGCTGGCCGAAGGCGTACTCGGCCAGGGCGCGGTCCGCGGCGGCCACCGTGGTCGCGACCCGGCTGCGCAGCCACCGCTCGGCCGGTCCGAGGTGCGCCGCCGCTGGCGGGACCCGCGGGGCGTGGGCCGGGATGCTGTCGGGCCGCGCCCCGAGGACGAACCGCGCCGCGTTCCAGAGCTTGTTGGCGAAGTTGCGGGCGTTCTCCAGCTTGTCCGCGCTGAACTTCTGGTCGTTGCCGGGCGCAGCGCCGTGGATCAGGGCGAACCGCAGCGCGTCGGCGCCGGATTCGTCGATTGCCTCGAGCGGGTCGACGACGTTCCCCTTCGTCTTCGACATCTTCTGGCCGTAGGGGTCGCGGACGAGGCCGGAGAGGTAGACGACGTCGAACGGCGCGTCGCCCATGAGGTGGATCCCCAGCATCATCATCCGGGCGACCCAGAAGAAGATGATGTCGTAGGCCGTCTCCATGACCGTGCCGGGGTAGAAGCGGGCGAGGTCGGACGTCTCGTCGGGCCAGCCGAGGGTCGAGAACGGCCAGAGACCCGAGCTGAACCAGGTGTCGAAGATGTCGGGATCCTGGACCAGCTCCGCCGCCGGCCGGCCGCAGACCCCGCAGGCGGTCGGGCCGTCCGCCGCCGCGGTCACCGTGACGTGGCCGTCCGGGCAGTACCAGGCCGGGATCCGGTGGCCCCACCAGAGCTGGCGGCTCACGTTCCAGTCGCGGATCTCGGTGAGCCAGTGCTCCCAGACCTTCTCGAATCGTTCGGGGAGGATGACCGTCCGCCGGGTCCGGGTGGCGTCGAGGGCAGCCTCCGCGAGCGGCTTCGTGCGGATGAACCACTGGGTCTTGAGGCGCGGCTCCACCACGTCGTGGCTGCGCTGGCAGCGCCCGATGAGCATCTCGTGCGGCGCGGCCGCAACGAGGTCCCCGGCGGCCTCCAGGTCGGCCAGGATCCGCTGCCG
>JBBSAS010000437.1:0-1915 GCA_038252055.1 Candidatus Limnocylindrales bacterium | reverse complement strand
GGACAGAACCCCTTGCGCGAGCCGTCCGCGACCAGCGATGATCCGGTCAGCCCGAAGGGGCCGTGATGAACGGACCGCGGTGCCGCCGCAAGGCGGCCGGGCTCCTCGCAAGGGGAGCCGGGTCTCCCGCAAGGGGGATCGCCCCTTCCGCAAGGAAGGCGAAGCGGTCTGACGGTTGCACCGGAGCCGCAAGGCGACGGGACCCGCTCGCAGGAGCGGGACGCGCTTCGCAAGGAGCGTGGAGCCGCCCGCAAGGGATGGCGAGTTCCCCGCAAGGGGGGCGCTGCAGCCGGGTCGTCGGTCTCTTCGGGCCTTCTCGTGCGCGGCGACCGTCGCGACCCGCCCCGGATGTAGACTCGCCGGACCCGTGCGCGCCGTTTGGCGCGAGACCCGACGAGGAGCCCGTGTCCGACGTCCCGCGCACCGCCCCGCCCGCGATCCGCCTGGACGGCCTCCGCTTCGGTTTCGACGTCGGCGGACGGCCCATCGAGGTCCTCGGCGGGATCGACCTCGTGGTGGAGCGAGGATCCGTCATCGCTCTCGTGGGTCCGAACGGCTGCGGGAAGAGCACGCTCCTCCGCGTCGTCGCCGGGCTGCTGGCGCCCGCGAACGGGGCGGTCGAGATCGACGGTCGCCCGGTGACCGGGCCCGACGCCCGCGTCGGCCTCGTCTTCCAGGAGCCGCGGCTGCTCCCGTGGCGCACCTCGCTCGCCAACGTCGCCTTCCCCCTCGAAGTGTCGGGTCTGGCCCGCGGGACGCGCGAGACGCGAGCGCGCGACCTCCTGCGCCTCGTCGGCCTCGCGGACTGGGACCATGCGCGCCCGGGCGAGCTTTCCGGGGGGATGCGCCAGCGCGTCGCGATCGCCCGGGCCCTGGCGCTCGAGCCTTCGGTGCTCCTGCTCGACGAGCCGTTCAGCGCCCTCGACTCCCTCACCCGGGAACGCTTCAACGTGGAGATCCTCCGCCTCTGGGAGCGGATCGGGGCCACGATCGTTCTCGTCACGCACAGCATCCCCGAGGCGATCTTCCTCGCCGACCGGGTGGTGGTCCTCGCCCCCCGCCCCTCCCGCGTCGTGGCGGACGTCCGCGTCGATCTGCCGCGGCCCCGGCGGATGGCCGATCTCGACGCCGCGGTGGTGACCCGGACGGCCGCCCTGATCCGCGACCGGCTCGGCGGGGCGACGGACGACGCGTTCACGGTCGCGTCCGGCGAGGTCGGCCGGCGCGACGGGCCGGATGGGGACCTCCCGTGACGCGCCGGCGCGAGCGGATCCTGCCGCCCCTGGCGGCATTCGTCATCTTCGTCCTGGCCTGGCAGGCGATCGTCTGGATCGGCAGCTACCCGCCCTTCATCCTCCCGGGCCCGGCTGTTGTCGCCAGCCGGTTCGTCGAGGCCTGCGCCGACGGCACGTTCTGGCCGCATCTCGTGGCGACCCTCCAGAGCATCCTCCTCGGCTTCGCCGTGGGATCCACGGCCGCGCTCCCGACGGGGTACCTCCTCGCCCGATCGCGGCTCGCCTACCGGATCCTCTCGCCCTACCTCGTCGCCGCGCAGGCCGTCCCGATCCTCGCCCTCGCGCCCCTCGTCGCCCTCTGGTTCGGGAACGGCCTCCTCGCCCGCACGATCATCGTCGCCCTCGTCGTCTTCTTCCCCGTCGCGATCAGCGCGATGGTGGCGGTCCGGGGAATCGACCGACGGCTCCTCGAGATGGCGCGAACGTACCGGGTCACGCGACGGCAGCGGATCCTCCTCGTCGAGGTCCCGGCAGCGCTGCCGGGGATCGTCGGCGGGCTGCGGATCGGGATCACGCTCGCGGTCGTCGGCGCGATCGTCGCCGAGTGGACGGGGGGCGAGGTCGGCCTCGGCGTGCTCATCAACCTCGCCCGGGGCAGCCTCTTCGACACTCCCCTGCTC
>JBBSAS010000436.1:0-1927 GCA_038252055.1 Candidatus Limnocylindrales bacterium | reverse complement strand
GGGCTTCGCGCGTCTCGTCGCCGCGGTCGGCCTGGGCGAGGTCGGGGTGGTGCTGGGACTCGAGGTCAGCCGCCTCGCGCGCAGCTCGACCGACTGGCACCGCCTGCTCGAGATCTGCGCCCTCACCGACACGCTCATCTGTGACGAGGACGGCCTCTATGACCCGGGGCACTTCAACGACCGGCTCCTGCTCGGTCTCAAGGGGACGATGAGCGAGGCCGAGCTCCACGTCCTGCGGGCTCGCCTGCTCGGCGGCCAGCGCGCCAAGGCCAGCCGGGGCGAGCTCGAGATGCGCCTGCCGGCAGGGCTCGTGACCGATCCCGCGGGACGGGTCGTGCTCGACCCCGACGCGGGTGTCCAGGCCGCGGTACGGACGTTCTTCGAGACGTTCCGGCGGACCGGCTCGGCGACCGCAACGGTCCGTCACTTCCGGGAGCAGGGCCTCCTGTTCCCGCGCCGCCTCGCCTGCGGGCCGCATGCCGGCGAAGTCGCCTGGGGGCCGCTCGTCCATCACCGCGCCCTGCGGACCTTGAAGAACCCGCGGTACACGGGCGCGTTCGTGTACGGGCGGACCCGCGCGAGGCGGACCGCGACGGGCACCGCGTCCCGGATCGGCCTCCCGCGCGAGGAGTGGCACACCCTCCTGCTCGACCGGCATCCGGGATACATCAGCTGGGACGAGTACGAGGCGAACCTGCGCCGGTTGGCTGAGAACGCCCAGGCGAACGGTGCCGACCGGCGGGCGGGACCGCCGAGGGAAGGTCCGGCGCTCCTCCAGGGCCTCGCGGTCTGCGGTCGATGCGGCGGGCGGATGGGCGTCCGCTACTCGATGATGCGCGGGACGCCGGTGCCCGAGTACACCTGCCAGCGCGAGGCGATCGAGCATGCCAAGAGCCTCTGCGCCCGGATCGGCGGCCATGGGATCGACCGGGCGATCGGCGACCTGCTCGTCGAGACCGTCAGCCCGCTCGCGCTCGAAGCGGCCCTCGGCATCGAGGCCGAGCTCGCGGGCCGGGCGGCCGAGGCCGACAGCCTGCGCCGGGTCCAGGTCGAGCGGGCCCGTTATGAGGCCGAGCTCGCCCAGCGCCGGTACCTGCGGGTCGACCCCGACAACCGCCTGGTGGCGGACTCCCTCGAGGCCGACTGGAACGCGAAGCTCCGCGCGCTCGCCGATACACAGGACACGTACGAGCGGGCGCGCGAGAGCGACCACTCGCTCGTCGACCCTGCCGAGCGGGCCCGGATCCTCGCCCTCGCCACCGACTTCCCGAGGCTCTGGGCGGATCCAGAGACGCCCCAGCGGGAGCGCAAGCGAATGCTCCGGCTCCTCGTCGAGGACGTGACCCTGCTGCGCAGCCACGAGATCACCCTCCATGTCCGCTTCCGGGGCGGCGCGGTCCGGACGCTCCTGCTGCCCTTGCCGCTCTCCGCGCCCGACCTGCGGCGAACCGATCCCGCCGTCGTCGCCGAGCTCGACCGCCTGCTCGACGATCACACCGATGCGGAGGCCGCCGAGCTCCTCAACGCAACCGGCCTGCAGCCCGGCGTCGCCGCCCGGTTCAACGCCGCGATCGTCGTTCACCTGCGCCGCAAGCACGGGCTCGCGGACCGGTTCAGCCGGCTGCGCGCCCGAGGGCTCCTGACCCTGCCGGAGATCAGTGAGCTGCTCGGCGCCGATCCGGACACCGTCAAGGTCTGGGCGCGCAAGGGCCGCATCCCATCCGTGCGTGCCCGGGACAATGGCGTGCGCCTCTTCCCGGTGCCGGCGGACCTGCAGCGCCCGTGTGGCTGGTGCGGCGATCCGATCCCGGCAAGGCCAGCCCTCCGGGGCGGCAAGAAGTGGTGCAGCGCGCGCTGTTGTTACGCTGCGTACCGGAGCCGCAAGCGTGCCGACGCCGCGCGCCATGATCCGACGCCCGAAACGGCC
>JBBSAS010000435.1:0-1927 GCA_038252055.1 Candidatus Limnocylindrales bacterium | reverse complement strand
CCATGTTGAGTAGTCTTGCTCAGGATGCTGCCCATGGCAAGCCCCTCTGGACGACGGACAAGATCGGACGAAGCCAACCACCACGCGACGGCGATCGCCGTGATCGTGGACACGATGACGCTCGCGAGGATCATCGATCGCTCGACAAGTCGCGGATAAGCGGCGCGGAGGACGATCCGCGCGGCGCGTGGGGTCGGGGCTGCCCGCCGTCGCGGCCGATCGCCGGGGGCACGAGGAGGTGCTCGCGTGCACACCGGGGCCGGGTCGGGGGTCGGGAGAGCTGTCGGATCCCGGGATGGAATGGTCGGGTCGAGAGGGCTCGACCCTCCTTAAGTCAGCAATCGCTGCGCTTCGTGATGATCAACCGGACACACCGGGATCTCCTCCCGGCGACGGCACGAAGCGCATGAGGGACGGCTACCTGCGCGGTGCACTCCCGCGCACTCGGACCCCGCGCCAGGTCGACGTCCTCGCTGGGTTCGTCGCCGCTGGAGGATCCGTGTCGGACGCCGCCGCCCGCGTCGGCATCCGGCCGAGCACTGCGAAACGCCACCTGGCCGACCTGCGCGCGAGGTCGGGCTTCACGACGGAGCAGCTGATCTACCGCGGACGGGCGGAGGGGTGGCTCGTCGTGCCGAGTCTGGAGCCTCGTTGATAGACATTGGAGCTCAGCTCCAGGCCTGGGCGCTCAGGGCCCGTCACGAAATAAGCAGGCTCATTCCGACGGGAGGGTGAGCCGCGGCCGGAGGGTGTAGTTCCACTCCCCGTGGAAGGCGTCGGTCTCGAGGTAGAGGGTCTGCATGTCGGCGTCGCTGACGGCGACCCCAGCGGGGTAGGCATTGGTGTCGAGCGCGCTCTGGACGCGCAGGCCGGTCCGGGTCGTCGTGGCCGCGATCAGGTTGACGATCACCTCGTGGCTGACGAGCGGCGTGCCCCGCCAGTTCGCGCTGATGGCCGAGAAGAGGCGGTGCTCGATCTTGTTCCACTTGCTCGTGCCCGGCGGGAAGTGGCAGACGCTGATCGCGAGGCCGGTCTCGTCGGCGAGCTTCTGGAGCTCCCACTTCCAGAGCCGGAGGCGGTAGCCGTTGCTGCCGCCAGCATCGGCGGTCACGAGGAGCGATGTCGCATCGGGATAGCGTTCCCGGCCCATCGTCGTCCACCAGCGGCGGATCGTCTCGACCGCGAAGGCCGCCGTGTCGTGGTCGGTCCCGACGCTCACCCAGCCCGCGTTCTCGGCCAGGTCGTAGACGCCATAGGGGGCGGCCCGGCCGAGCTCGGGGATGACGAAGTCGTGCAGCAGGACCCGGGTCGGGTCGCCCGTCGGACACAGCTCGCGGCCGGGGTTGGCGAACGGCCCGACGAGCTCCTTCTTCTTGGTGTCGACGCTGATGACGGGCTCGCCCAGGGCGAGCTGGAGCTGGACCGCGGCGTTCAGGTGCTCGAACTGGGCGTTGCGGTCGGGATGGCCGGTCCCCTCGAGCGTCTTGCGGTTCGCCTGGAGGCTGTATCCCAGGTCATGGAGCAACTCGCCGACCAACTGGTGGCTCACCCGATGGCCCGCCCGTCCAAGCTCGGCGGCGAGGTTGCGGACGCTCTTGGTCGTCCAGCGCAGAGGCGACTCCGGGTCGCCCCGGGTGCCTGGCTCGATGAGCGCTTCGAGGTCGGTCCGCAGCGTCGGGTCGAGCTCGACCGTCCGCTTGCGACCCCCGCCCGGCCGCCGGATCCGACCCCGCGCAAGGTCCGGCTCGCCGAGCTCGGCCATCCCGCGCCGGATCGTCGCCGCCGACGCGCCCGTCGCCCGCGCCACCGCCGCCTGGCCGCCCCGTCCGCCGGCCCGCGCCTCGGCGCCGAGCAGGAGCCGCCGCGCCCGCTCGTCGAGGACACCCGCCACCGCCGTGTATCTCGTCCGGATGGCGGTCTCGTCGAT
>JBBSAS010000434.1:0-1929 GCA_038252055.1 Candidatus Limnocylindrales bacterium | reverse complement strand
TCGTGCTCGAGGTCCACGTTGTCCTGCCCGCCCCGGTTCTTCTCCACGGAGAGGACGATCCAGTCGCGGAACCGCTGCGCCTGGTACGGGTTGAACTCGATGTTGACCTTGGCGACGATGTGGTACTTCTCGTTGAGGATGACGATGATGTCGGCCTCGTAGTTGATCGCCGACGAGCCCCGGAGGTGGTGGTTCCGAAGGCGGGCCGCCTTGAGGCCCTCCTTGTCGGCGGCCACGATCGCGATCATCCCGACCTGCTCGGCGAGGGCGATGTCCTTGAGCCCGTTCACGACGATCGTGATCTTCTCGGTCTCCGTGTTCGGATCAGGGAAGAGCGGGACCTTCTGGAGGTAGTCCACGATCACGAGCAGCTGGCGGCCGCCGGAGAGCTCCTTGTGGAGCTGGACGAGGCGCCGGATGTTGTCCACGGTCGTGGCGGTCTGGGTTCCGCGCATGAGGAAGAGGTTCTGCCCGTAGCGGCCGATCCGGTCGAGGCTGGGCCGGAGCCGCGGGTTCGAGGCGAGCTGCGGCCCAGCGCCGTCGCCGTCGGCGACCCAGGAGCCGAGGATCTCCCGCCGAACGTCCTGGATCTTGATCGCCCCGGTCTTGTGGGGCAGGTGGGCGAGCGCCGACTCCATCGCCACGAGCCGGTTGAGCAGATAGTGCTCCTCGTGCTCGAAGCAGATGTAGAGGACGTTGGCCTGGCCGCCCGAGGCGACGTTCCGCGCCATCTGGAGGGCCATCGTCGTCTTGCCGGTCCCCTGGGCGCCGCCGATGAGGAAGAGCTCGCCAGCCCGGATGCCTCCCCCGATCGCCTTGTCGAGCGGAGTGAAGCCGAGCGGGATCGGCTGGTAGTCGGAGAGGTTCCCGGTCGTGATCCGCTCGTTGAGGTCGACGAGGACGTCGAGGGCGGAACGGGGCACGAGGCTCCCGGTGTCGGCGTCGAGGCGCCACTGCGCCTTCTGCCCGCGCGCGGCGGGCGGTTCAGTCTGCGTGCTCACGCGTGCGCTCGCTCCCCTGGCGTCGTGAACGGCGGGGCAGACCCCCGTGCCGGCATCGTATCACTCGCTTCCAGCACGGCCACCGTACCGGAGTACCAGCCGGCACCCCTGCCCCGGTGGGTCAGTCAGGGGCGGCGGCGTACTCGTCGAAGAAGCGGGCCAGCGTCCGGATCCCGCCTTCGATGTTCGCGAGCTCGGTCCACTCGTTCGGCGCGTGGAAGTTGCCGTTCGGGGGCATGAAGCCCATCACGGTCACCGGGAGGCCCACGATCGACTCGAAGCTGGCCGCGACCGGGATCGAGCCGCCCTCGCGCATGTAGAGCGGCGGGCGCCCGAACGCCCCCTCGAGGGCCCGGGCGAACGCCTTCGTCGCCGGCAGGTCGGTCGGGGTCAGCGTCGGCCGTCCGCCGCCCTGGTAGACGACGTCGACCCGAACGCCGGCCGGGGTCACCGCGAGGACCTGGTCCCGGAGGAGCGCGAAGATCCGCTCAGGGTCCTGGTTCGCGACGAGCCGGCAGGTCACCTTCGCGGACGCCCGGCCGGGGATGATCGTCTTGCTCCCCTCCCCCGAGAAGCCACCCCAGATGCCGTTGACGTCGAGGGTCGGGCGGGCGCCCCGGCGCTCGAGGGTCGTGAAGCCCTCCTCGCCGACGAGGGCGGGGACCGCGAGCTCGGCCCGGAAGGCCTCCTCGTCGAACGGCAGCTCGGCAAGAGCCGCCCGGTCGGCCGGCGTGAGCGCCACGACGTCGTCGTAGAAGCCGGGCACGCGGATCACGCCGGCGGGCCCCTTGAGGGCGGCGATGATCGTGGCAAGGGCGTTGACCGGGTTCGCGATCGCGCCGCCGAAGACGCCGGAGTGGACATCCTGGAAGGGACCCGTGACGTGGATCTCGGCGGCGCAGAGGCCCCGCAGCCCGACGGTGATGGC
>JBBSAS010000433.1:0-1933 GCA_038252055.1 Candidatus Limnocylindrales bacterium | reverse complement strand
CTCTACCCGCGGATGAAGGTCCTCGACCAGCTCGTCTTCTTCGCCGGCCTCTACGGCATCCCGCGCCGGACGGCCGAGGCGGAGGTCCGGACCTGGCTCGCCCGCTTCCGGGTTCCCGAGTATGCCGACCGCCGCGCGGAACAGCTCTCGAAGGGCAACCAGCAGAAGATCCAGTTCATCGCCGCGATCGTCCACGACCCCGAGGTCCTCATCATGGACGAGCCGTTCTCGGGGCTCGACCCGGTGAACGTCGCCCTCCTCAAGGCAGCCTTCCTCGAGATGCGCGACCGCGGCAAGACCCTCATCTTCAGCACCCACCAGATGGACATGGTCGAGGAGCTCTGCGACGCGGTCGCGATCATCGACGCCGGCCGTCTCGTCGCGTCGGGTCCCACCCGCGACGTGAAGCGCTCGACCGGGAAGCAGGTGGTCCGCCTGGCCACCGACGGCGACCCCGACCTGCCCTGGCTGGCGGAGGTCCCCGGGGTCTCCGTGGTCCGCTCCGGCCGCGACTACACGGAGCTCGAGGTCCTCGGGAGCACCGACGCGGAGATGATCCTGCGGGCGGCCCTCGCCCGGGGCGAGCGGGTCACGCGGTTCGAGATCGGCGATCCCTCGATCGAGCAGATCTTCATGGAGCGGGTCGGGAAGTCCGCCCGTGACGAGGAGTCGCTCGCGGGCGTGCCCGATGCCGCGGACGCCGCGCCCCCGGCGGACCCCGCGGATGCCGCGCCCGCCGCGGACGCCGTCACGGCGCCGCCAGAGGTCCCGGGGTCCCGGCCGTGAGCGTGACCCTCCGGAACATCGGGCTCGTTGCCCGCCGGGAGTTCTTCGTCCGGGCCCGGACGCGCTCGTTCCTCATCGGCACGCTCCTCCTCGCGGTGGCCGGCGCGGCCCTCGCGCTGGCCCCGATCGGGATCAGCTGGCTCTCAGGCAACGACCGGACGTCGGTCGCGGTGGTGGATCGGGCCGATCCGCCGACCTCATTCGACGCCGTCGTGCAGCTGGGCGGCATCCTCAACGCGGGCGTCGGCGGCGACTCGAGCGGGTTCAAGGTTTCCTCGAGCCCCGACGCGGCGACGGCCCGGGCTGCGGTGGAGAAGGGCGACCTCTCCGCCGCTCTCGTCATCGACCGGACCGCGAAGGAGGATCTCTCGTTCGTCGTCATCTCGAAGGACACCGTCGGCCAGCGCACGCCCGAGATGCTCCGCCAGGCGGCGCTCTCGCTCGCGGTTGCCGATCGGCTCGACCGGATCGGCGTGGCGCCCGGAGACCAGGCCACGCTCTTCGCCGCACCCGACGTCGCGATCGAGAAGCCGACGCCCGGGAAGCCGGGGGAGCCCTCGAACGCGGCGGAGTTCGCGGCCGCCGCCATCGTCGGCCAGGTCCTCGTGATCTTCCTGCTCCTCGCCATCGTCCTCTACGGCCAGTGGGTGGCCACGAGCGCCGCCGAGGAGAAGAGCAGCCGGGTGATGGAGATCGTCATCAGTGCGGCGACGCCATTCCAGCTCCTCGGCGGCAAGGTGATCGGCGTCGGCGGTCTGGGTCTCGTCCAGCTGCTTGCCGCGGCCGTCCCCGCCTTCATCGCGTTCGCCCTCCAGGGCGTCATCGCGGAGGCGGTCCTGGGAGCGCCGGCGTCGCAGCTCGAGCTGCCGCAGGGCCTGACGGCGCCGATCCTCGGGACCTTTGTGGTCTTCTTCGTCCTCGGCTACCTGCTCTACTCCGCGCTCTATGCGGCGGCCGGCTCGATGGTCTCGCGGATGGAGGATGTCAACAACGTCGTGGCCCCGATGTCGATGCTCGGCACCGTCGCCTACCTCGTGGGGGTCTACGCCTCGATCGGGCTGATCCCGGCCGACGCGGGCTGGGTCATCGCCCTCTCGTACATCCCGTTCACGAGCCCGTACCTGATGCTCTCGCGGGTCATCGCCGG
>JBBSAS010000432.1:0-1937 GCA_038252055.1 Candidatus Limnocylindrales bacterium | reverse complement strand
GAGCGGCCCGTATCACCTCGAACGGTCGAGTGCTTGCGTCCGCTGGAAGGATCCGACCCGCGCAGCACGCCGGGACGTCCTCGCAGCCCCGCCGTGCGCCAGGTGTTGCACCGGGTGCAACCGGCTGGACCCGACGTGCCGACCTGCGAGCACGTGACCCTCGGCACTCCCCACCCGCGGCGAGGATGCGTAGTCTATTACGCATCATGACAGACCAACACCACCCGCCGACGCCGGACGCACGCCCGGTTGCCTTCGCCAGTGTCTTCGTGGTCGCCCAGCACCTCGATCGGCTGGGGGACGTGGTCCTCGCCCCGCTCGGCCTGACGACGAAGCAGTGGCTCCTCCTCGCGGTCGTCCTGCGGGTGTTCGCCGGACGTCCGCCCACGCTCACCGAGGCTGCCGCGGTCTACGGCAGCTCGCGCCAGAACGTGAAGGCGATCGCCCGGGGCCTCCAGGCGGCCGGGTACCTCAGGATCGTCGGCGACCGCGACGACCGGCGGGCCTCGCGCCTCGTGGCCACCGACCGGGTAGCGGCCTTCGACGCGCCCGAGTGGCACGCGCGCGAGACCGCGCTCTTCTCGTTCGCCTTCGGCGACCTCGCCTCCGAGGAGGTCGCCGTGCTCGCCGGCCTCCTCGGACGCTGGCTGGCCGTCGTCTCCGCCCGCCCGCCCGGCATCCCGGCGTCACCTGGGGCACCCGCAACCACGGAAGGAATGCGCCCGTGAACCGCACGCCCACCCGCCTCCTGCCCGCCCTCGTCGCCGTCGTCGGCGTCCTCGCCGGGATCGCCAGCCTTGCCGGGATCCTGCTGCGCGGCGACCTGGCCACGGTCCCCTGGACCACCCTGCGCGGCGAGCAGATCGACGTCGTGACCGGCGGGATCTACGCCTGGAACAGCCTGCCCGTGGTCTCCGAAGGCGTCGGCTGGGACATCGTGACGCTCCTGCTGGCGGTGCCCGGGACCCTGCTCGCCGCGGCCGGCCTTGCCCGGGGCTCCTTCCGGGCGACCCTCGTGGCGCTCGGCTTCCTCGTCTATTTCCTGTACCAGTACACCGAGTACGCGATGTTCTGGGCCGTCGGATCCCTCTATCCGGTCCACCTGCTGATCGTTGCCTCGAGTCTGTCCGCCATCGGGCTCCTGGTCGCTGGCCTGGAACCCGCCCGTGCCGCGGCCCGGTTCGACGCCCGCTTTCCGCGTCGGGCGGTGACCGGGCTGGGGATCTTCATGGTCGTGATCCTCTGCGGCCTCTGGCTGCCGACGATCTGGAAGGTGGTGGTCGGGGGAGAGGTCCAGGGGACCCTGAACGGCGGCGTCACCCTCGTGATCCCGGCCCTCGACCTGGGCTTCCTTGTGCCTCTCGGGATCTTCACGGCCGCCGCGGCGTGGCGGCGCCTGCCGGCCGGTTACCTGCTCGCCACGACGGTCGTCGTGAAGGCCGTGGCCATGGCTTCGGCAATCGCGGCGATGCTCGTCGTCGAGTGGCTCACGACGGGCGTGCTGGCGATCGTCCCGATCGTCCTGTTCGGGCTCACCGCGCTCGGCAGCGCGGCCATCGGGTACCGCGTCTACGGCAGCATTATCGAGGTCCCGGTGGGGGAGGGGAGCGCCAATCCCATGGCGGGAGCCATCTCCGCAGGGGCCTGAGCGACCTCAGGCCTCCTCGACCAGGTTCGCCCGGAGCGCCGCGCGGGCAGCATCATCGAGGCCCAGGCCCTCGGCGAACCAGCCCTCGACCGAACCGAAGCGGCGCTCCACCTCGTCGAAGGCGGAGTCCAGGTATTCGAGGCGGACTCCGACGAGGGGCAGGAGCAGGTCCGGGTCGCCGCCGCGGGCCACGAACGCGTCGATGATCGGGGCGGTCATCGGGGCCAGGAACGGGCCGCTCAGCAGGTACTCCGCCCGCACCAGATCGTCAGGGACGCCGAGGAACGTG
>JBBSAS010000431.1:0-1938 GCA_038252055.1 Candidatus Limnocylindrales bacterium | reverse complement strand
TTCGCCGACGCCGAGGCCGCCGGGCTCGTGGAGCGCTTCGACCCGTTCCCGGGCTACGAGCAGTTCGTGCGGCGGACGCTCGACCTCGACGCGCTCCGCGCCGCCGACCTGCGGATCCTCGTCGAGCCGCTCTGGGGCTCCGGGGCCGGCTGGATCAGCCGCCTCCTCGCCGGCGGGCGGATCCAGGTGGTCGAGCTCCACACCGAGCGCAACCCGTACTTCGGAGGCGTGAACCCCGAGCCGATCCGCCCGCACATCGACGAGGCCCTCGGAATTGTCGCCGGGGGAGGCTTCGACCTCGGCCTGCTCCTCGACGGCGACGCCGACCGGGCGGGCGCGATCGACGAGCGCGGCGTCTTCATCCACCAGCTCCAGGTCTACGGCCTCCTCATGTACTACCTCGCCGAGCACCGGGGGATGCGCGATCCGGTCGTCAAGAGCGTCAACGAGACGTCGATGGCCGAGCGGCTCGGCGCGCACTTCGGCATCCCGGTCTTCGAGACCCCGGTCGGCTTCAAGTACGTCGGACCGAAGATGATCGAGACGGGGGCGATGTACGGCGGCGAGGAGTCCGGGGGTTACGGCTTCGGGATGCACCTGCCCGAACGCGACGGGATCTACTCCGACCTTCTCCTTCTCGACCTCTTCCTGCGCGAGCGGGCGGTCGGGCGCTGGCCGGTCTCGCGGGCGATCGAGCACCTCCACGAAATCGCCGGCCCGTCGTTCTACCAGCGGGTGGACGTCCACGTGGATCGCGCCCTCTACCCTGCGGTCAAGGAGCGCCTCCTCGTGGAGCTGGTCGACAAGGCTCCCTCGGAGCTGGCCGGCCAGCCGGTCACGAGAACCGTCGAGCTCTCGACGAAGGACGGCTTCAAGTTCTTCATCGCCGACGGCTCGTGGCTCCTCGTCCGCTTCAGCGGCACCGAACCGCTCGTCCGGGTCTACACGGAGGCCACCTCCCAAGCGGTCGCGGACGCCTGCACGGGGGCAGGCGAGGCGCTCGTCCGGGGCTGAGTCCGCCGTCGGTCCACGCGGTCGCCACGTCAACGCGGTCGCGACGTCCGTTCGGATCGCTCGTGATTCCGTGCCTCGGGTTGTCCGTCCGTGCCTCGGGCCGTCCGGCCCCGGCGATCCGGCGCCACCGTCACCTGCCGTGCGACCCGATCGGTCCATTCGTGCTCGGCCGGCGGGCCGTCCGGCCCACCCTGCATCGCGGCGCGCGGTAGTAGAGTTGCGCCACGGCCGCCCCTTCCCGACCGACGAGCGCACGATCGGGTGGCGGCCTCGTGAACCGCCCGCTGGGCATGGAGGGACCTCGACGATGCACAGCTCTCTCATCGGCAAGGTCGAGAAGGCGAATCGGTACGCCCGTGAGCGCGACCGCCTGACGTTCGATCGCCTCGACGTGACGTTCCGGGGCGACAACGACACGCATCACGTGACCCTCGACGCCGGTGCGTGGCACTGCACGTGCCACTACTTCGAGAGCTGGAAGAGCTGCGTGCACCAGCTGACGCTCCAGAAGATCCTTGGCGACATGCTGGCCGATGCCGCGCAGGTCTCGATCTTCAGCGCTGCCGAGGAATCCGCCGTCGCGAGCTGAGGCCGGCCACCCCGCCCGGGGCCTGCCCGCCCGCAGGGGCTGGCCCGCTCTCGCCGGGCCGGCGGGCCCGCGACCGATCACGGGAGCCACGCCAGCAGCACCGAGCCCGCGCCCGGCCCGACCGGGATCGTCGCTCCCGGCCGCCATCCGGTCACGGACCGTTTCACGACGTCCACGCGGACCGGCTCGCCCGCGTCGTCGAGGCGGACCGCGGCGACCGCCCGGCCATCGGTGCTGACCGCGACCGTGCCGATGCGGCCGTCTCCCGGGAACGGCAACGGCGTCGCTGGAAGGATCCCGTGGACGAGGTCGCCGACGGGCCCGGCAAGAACCTC
>JBBSAS010000430.1:0-1939 GCA_038252055.1 Candidatus Limnocylindrales bacterium | reverse complement strand
TCGCTCCGGGCGATCGGCCGCGAGACGCGGATCATCATGCCGGCGGGCGGTGAGCGGATCCTGGCCGGGCAGGGGTTCACGCACGTCGAGGGCGTCCGCCCCGGGGACTCGGTGATGGTTGGTCCGGTCCACGTGACCGCGACCCCGGCCGTCCACGACGGGCGTCGGCCGCCGTTCGGGCCGGCCGCCCCGGCGATGGGCTTCGTCCTCGAGGAAGGCCCCACGAAGGCCTACTTCGCCGGCGATACCGACGTCTTCCCGGCGATGGCCGACCTGGCCCCCGACCTCGACGTCGCGATGCTCCCGGTATGGGGCTGGGGTCCGCGGCTGGGGCGCGGCCACATGAATCCACGCCGCGCCGCGGAGGCGCTCCGCCTCCTCCGGCCCCGCTACGCGGTGCCCATCCACTGGGGCACGCTCTGGCCCTACGGGTTCGGGCACGTCGTGCCGGGACGCCTGACCGACCCGCCCCGCGAGTTCGCCCGCTTCGCCCGCCGCTACGCTCCGGAGGTGTCGGTGCTCCTCACCCCGCCCGGCAGGGCGGTGGTCTTCGACCCGGAAGGGCTGGACGAGACGACCCTCAGAGGGCCCAGGGCGAAGCCGCCGCGACCGCCGCGGCTGCCAGGGCGGCCCGCGACGCGTCGTCGGTCATGACCGTCGGGCAGACGACCGGTACGATCCCGAGCTCCGCGATCGCCGGCGCCTCGGCGGCGTCCACGTCGTCGACGAGGAGCGCGTCGATCAGCCCCGCGTAATACCGGGCGATCCCCGCCGCGCTCGCCTCGTGGCCGAGCGAGGTCGCCATCCGGTCAGCCGGACCGCGGAGAGCACGACCGCCGATGAGGGGAGAGACAGCCGAGATCCGGACGCCGCGGTCCCGGGCCGCCCCGAGGAGGTCCCGCATCCCGGGGACCGCGAGGATCGGTCCGATCGAGACGAACGGGTTCGACGGGCAGAGCACGATCGCCTCGGCGGCCGCGAGCGCCGCCTCCACCTCCGGCGTGGGACGGGCGCCCTCGATCCCGGTGAAGGCGATCTCGAGCACCTCGGGCTCTTGGCGGAGGCGGACGAAGTAGTCCTGGAAGTTGAGCCAGCCCGCGGGCGTGCGGACCCGGGTCCGGACCGGCGCGTCGGTCATCGGCAGAATCGGGACGGCGACGCCGAGGGCGGCCTGGATTCCCCGGTTGACCTCGGTGAGGCGCGCGCCCTCGCGCAGACGGCGAGCCCGGGCGACGTGGAGGCCGAGGTCCCGGTCGCCGAGGCGGAACCAGGTCGGCTCGCCCAGGCGGGCCAGCATCTCCGCCGCCGACCACGTTTCGTCGGTCAGCCCCCACCCGCGCTCGCGGTCCGCGAGGCCGGCCAGCGTGTAGAGAACCGTGTCGTGGTCCGGGCAGACGAGGAGGCCGTGGACCTCGGTGTCGTCGGCCGTGTTGACGACGACAGCCAGGTCGCCGGGCGCCACGACCCGCGCGAGGCCGTGAACGAGCTTTGCCCCGCCGACGCCGCCGGCGAGGGCCACGACGAGCGGCATCAGCCGGGCCCGGCTGGGACCTCCGCGCTCGGGGCGGCGACCGCGGCCGAGGCGGGCGGCTCGAGGACGAAGATGTCGCCGAAGTCCGAGCGCTCGGCGATGCGCCCCATCTTCGCGCGCAGCTCGGCGATCGCCCCCGGCCGGTCGTCGGGCTCGACGAGGCGCGCCCGGTACGTTGTCTCGACGCCCTTGACTCCGAACGTCGCGGTGGGGTTCGTCTTGAGGTTCGCCGGCCAGCCCCGGACGCTCGGGCTCCCGGCCCCGATGAGGAGCGATCCGTCGTCGCGGGCCACGAACCCGACCGGCGTCCGCCGCGCCTTGCCGGTCTTCGCCCCGGTCGTGCCGAGGATGCCGACCCGCCCGGTCCGGGCCATGAGGGAGCCGCCGATCGCGTTGAAGGCGCGGGAG
>JBBSAS010000429.1:0-1943 GCA_038252055.1 Candidatus Limnocylindrales bacterium | reverse complement strand
GCCGGGAAGAGCCTCCTCATCGACGCGCTCGGCCTGGCCCTCGGGGCGCGGGCGGATCCGGGGCTCGTCCGCCACGGAACCGAGACGGCGCGGGTCGAGGCGCTCTTCGACCGCCTCCCCGAGCCCCTCGTCTGCGTTCGCGAGGTCGCCGCTTCCGGCCGCTCCGTCGCCCGGGTGGACGACGAGACGGTGACCGCCGCCCGCCTCGCGGCGACGGCCGGTCCGCTCGTCGAGATCCACGGGCAGCACGAGCAGGCCCGCCTCCTCGACGAGCGCTGGCAGCGGGACCTCCTCGACGCCTTCGGCGGCCACGCGGCCGAGCGCGAGGCCGTGGCCGCCGCCGTCGCGGCCTGGCGCGACAACGAGGCCGCGCTCGCGGCCCTTGCCGTCGACCCGGCGGAGCTCGAGCGCCGGATCGCCCTCGTCGAGCACGAGGCGGAGGAGATCGTCGCGGCGCGCCTCCAACTGGGTGAGGCCGAGGAGATCCGGGCGCGTCTCGGCGCCTCCCGACACGGCGAGGCGATTGCCCGCGGCGCCGGGGCGATCGCGGGACTGCTCGCCGCCGACGATCTTGCGGCCGAGGGAGCCGGTGCCCGGGAGCGGACCGCGCGGGCCGGCGTCGAGGCGGCGGCGATGGCGCGGCTCGATCCACGGTTCGGGCCCCTCGCCGAGCGGATCGACGGCCTCGCGGCAGAGCTCGAGGACGTGGCCTTCGAGGTAGCCCGCCTCGTGGAGGGCCTCGATCACGACGCCACCACCGTGGCCGCGCTCGAGGAGCGGCTCTCCGACCTCTATGCCCTCGAGCGCAAGTACGGCGAGCCCGTCGAGGGGCTCCTCGCGCGCGCCGACCGGGCGGCCGAGGAGGTCGAGCGCCTCCGGGACATCGGGGCGGAGCGCGAGCGCCGCTCGGCGGCCGCGGCACGGCTGCTCGAGGAGGTCGGGGTGGTCGCCGGCCGCCTCTCGGCGCGTCGGAGCGCCGCGGCCGCGACCCTCGCCCGCGACGTGGAGGCCGCCCTCGCCGGCCTCGGACTCGGGGGTGTCTCCCTGGAGATTGCGGTCGGGCGGCGTCCGGCGGGGCGGGACGAGCCCGCGGTGGAGCTCGACGGCGACGCCGTCGCGTTCGACGCGTCGGGCGTGGATGTCGTCGTCTTCCGGATCGCCCCGAACCCCGGCGAGCCCGCGCGGCCGCTGGCCCGGATCGCATCGGGCGGGGAGCTTTCCCGGATCGCCCTCGCGATCGAGGAGGTCCTCGCCGATGCGGATGCCACGCCGACCCTCGTCTTCGACGAGATCGACGCGGGGATCGGGGGGCGGAGCGCGGACCCAGTCGGCCGGACGCTCTGGACGCTCGGACGCCGCCACCAGGTCCTCTGCGTGACGCACCTCCCCCAGATCGCGGCCCACGCCGACGTCCACCTCGCGATCCACAAGGTCGTCCGTGATGGTCGCTCCGTGACCGAGGTGCGGCGACTCGACGAGGCGGGCCGGGTGGCGGAGCTCGGGGCGATGATCGGGGGGCCCGGCGCGAGCCCCGCGGCAGAGGCGTCCGCCCGCGAGCTCCTGGAACGGGCCGCGCGGTTCCGGGCCGGGAGCGCCCTGCCAGTGCCGGGCAGGTGATCCGCCCCGTGATCCGCCCCGTGGCCCGCCCGATTCCCGGCGACCTCGCGGCCGCCGTCGATGCCTTCCTCGTCCACCTGCGCGTCGAGCGCGGACTCTCCCCGGCGACCGTCGCCGCGTACGGCGGCGATCTCCGCGACTTCGGCCGATCGCCCGAGGCGCACGGCTGGTCGGGCTCGCCGGACGCGGCCCTCGACTACCTCGGCCGGCTCGCCGGCGGCTCGGCGCCGTCCCGCCGCACGCTCCGCCCGACGAGCCTGCGGCGCCGGACCGCGGCCCTGCGTGCGTTCTACCGGTTCGCCCTCGCGGAGGATCTCGTGGCCATC
>JBBSAS010000428.1:0-1955 GCA_038252055.1 Candidatus Limnocylindrales bacterium | reverse complement strand
CGGCTTCGCGGTCAGCATCCCGCTCGCCTTCGTCAACGCGGTGGCCGTCGCGCTCGCCTGGACGCTGTTCATCCCCGCCGTGCTCGTGACCCGCCGCTGGTTCGATCGCGAGGAACGCCGGCGGGAGGCGGCCGGGGACGCGGCCGGGGAGGCGGCGCAGGCTGCCGGCGAACGGCCTGCCGCGTCGTAGGGACCGCGGAGCAACGCCCCTCCCGCGTCGTAGGGGCCTCGGCGCCGCGCCCCCGCCACGGCCGCCTCGTGCCGTCGGCCGATCGCCGGTTCAGGCGCCTTCCGCCGGCGCGGGCAAGGGCGGCTCTTCGCGCCCGGCCTTCCTGGCCTGCCGCCGGACCGAGGCCCCCGACGGGACGACCCGGTCCGGGAACGGGGCGAAGTCGGCGCCCGTCGCGCGGGGCTCGACGAGGCAGTTCCGCCCGATCCGCGCTCGTTCCGGGATCCGGGCCCGCTCGCCGACGACGGTGATCCCGGTCCAGAGGCGCTCGGGCTCGTCCGCGTTGGCGACGGTTCGATCGTCGCCGCTGCCGACCGCGGCGCCGGCCCCGACGTGGACGAACTTGTCGATGATCGCGGTGTCCACCACCGCGCCCGCGCCGATCTCCGTGTCGAGGAGGATGACCGAATCGCGCACGACGGCGCCCTCGTAGACGCGCACGCCCGGCGAGAGGACCGAGTTCAGGACCGTCCCGTTGATGATGCAACCATGGCTGACGAGAGAGTGCCGCACGAGCGCGTCGGGACCCATCTTGGCCGGCGAGCGCTCCTCGGAGCGGGTGTGGATTCGCCAGGTGGTGTCGAACAGGTCGAGCTGGGGCACCAGGCCGACGAGGTCGAGATTGGCCGACCAGTACGCCTCGACGGTGCCGACGTCCCGCCAGTAGCCCTCGAACCGGTGGCCGAAGACGCGGGCGCCCCCGGCGATCATGGCCGGGATGACGTGGTGGCCGAAGTCGCTGCCGCCGGACGCCAGCCAGGCGTGGAGGGCTGCCCGGGAGAAGACGTAGACGCCCATCGAGGCGAGGTCGCTCTTGGGCGCGACGGGCTTCTCCTCCCAGGCCACGACCCACCCGTCGGCATCGAGCTCGCAGATTCCCATGCGGGTCGCATCGGCCGGCGGCACCGGGAGGACGGCCAGGGTGACGTCCGCGCGGTTCGCCCGGTGGGCCGCGATCATCGGCCGGTAGTCCATCTTGTAGACGTGGTCGCCGCCGAGAATGAGGACGGTGTCGGCGCCGCTCTGGTCGATCTCGTGGAGGTTGTACCGGACCGCGTCGGCCGTGCCCTCGTACCAGTCCCGGCTCACGGCCGAGATGTAGGGCTGGAGGAGCCGGATCCCACCGCGCTGGAGGCGATCGAGGTCCCAGGGCCGCCCGGTCCCGATGTGGTCGTTGAGCGAGCGCGGGTTGTACTGGGTCAGGACGAGGACGTGGTCGATCCCGGAGTTCGTGCAGTTCGACAGGCTGAAGTCGATGAGGCGGTACTTGCCACCGAACGGCACCGCCGGTTTCGAGCGGATGGCGGACAGGATCGAGAGCCGTTCGCCGGCTCCGCCCGCCATCACGACCGCGAGAACGTCGCCCACCGCCAGCCTCCGATCACCTCGTGCCTGATCGCCGGACCGTCGCTGCCTGCAGCGTACCCTCTCGCCCCGCGTCGCGGACCGGTCGGAGGTCGCCTCGCGACGGGCCGGATGGCGTCGGCGGGGGCCGAGGGCCGGCGCGTCCGGCCGGGCGGCGAGCCGGCGCGGCGAGCCGCCGCCGGGCCCGGGGGTCGGACGAGCCGGCGATGTTCGTCAGCCCTCGAGCGTCAGGTCCCAGCCGCGGAGGCGCTCCAGGAAGCGATCGGCCGTCAGGTCCAGCTGGATCGGCGTGATCGCCACCTTGCCGTGGAGGATCGCGTCCACGTCGGTGCCAGGGATCGCGTGTCCGGTCGGCGGCGAT
>JBBSAS010000427.1:0-1961 GCA_038252055.1 Candidatus Limnocylindrales bacterium | reverse complement strand
CGCATCCGGGTGGCCAGCAGCGACTGGTGGGCGTCGCGGAAGGTGGTGTCGGTGACGGGGACGTCGGTACGCTCGCGCAGCTGCCGGGCGAACGCCGCGGGCCCCAGCTCGACGAGCAGGTCGCGGGTGCCGCTCGGTCGTGGGGCCTGCGTGTCGAGGGCGGGGAGCTTGGAGCGCGGGGAGATGTGGGTGCGGGCCGGCCCGTTCGGCTGGTTGACCGTGACGTCGGCGAGGTAGGTGAGCAGCTTGGTGCCGCGGTCGGCGGACACTCGGGCGCGCAGGAGCTCGGGCCGCTCGTCGATGAACGAGGTCGTCGCCCGGCCGGCCTGGAACACCGGGTCGGCCAGGACCGCCTCGAGGAACGCGATGTTCGTCGAGACCCCGCGGATACGGAACTCGGCGAGCGCCCGACGGGCACGGCGCACCGCGACGGGGAAGGTCAGGCCCCGGCAGGTGAGCTTGACGAGCATCGAGTCGAAGTGCGGGCTGACCTGGGCGCCGACGAACACGGTGCCGCCGTCGAGGCGGACGCCGCCGCCGCCCACGCTGCGGTAGACGGTGATCGCCCCCGCGTCGGGACGGAACCCGTTGGCGGGGTCCTCGGTCGTGATCCGGCACTGGAGGGCGAAACCGCGGGTGACGATGTCCTCCTGGGCCAGGCCGAGGTCCGCGAGGGTCTCGCCGGAGGCGATCCGCAGCTGCGATACGACGAGGTCGACGTCGGTCACCTCCTCGGTCACCGTGTGCTCGACCTGGATGCGCGGGTTCATCTCGATGAAGACGTAGGAGCCGTCCTCCCCGACGAGGAACTCGACCGTTCCGGCGTTGACGTAGTCGATCGACCGGGCGAACCGCACCGCGTCGGCACAGATCCGGGTCCGCAGGTCCGGGTCGAGGTCGGGCGCCGGGGCGATCTCGATGACCTTCTGGTGGCGGCGCTGCAGCGAGCAGTCCCGCTCGAACAGGTGCAGCACCGTGCCGGTGCGGTCGGCGAGCACCTGGACCTCGATGTGCCGAGGGTTGACCACCGCCTGCTCGAGATACAGCGTCGGGTCCCCGAACGCCGACTCCGCCTCGCGCTGGGCAGCCTCGAGGGAGTCGCGCAGGGTGGCCGGGGTGTCGACCCGCCGCATCCCGCGGCCGCCGCCGCCGGAGACGGCCTTGACGAAGAGCGGGAACCCCATGTCGGGCGCCGCTGCCTCGAGGACGTCGAGGTCGGCGCTGGCCGGGGTGCTGTGCAGCGTCGGCAGGCCGGCCGCGCGTGCGGCGGCGATGGCCTTGGCCTTGTTCCCGGTGAGGTGCAGGACCCTCGCGGGCGGCCCGACGAAGGTGATCCCCGCGGCGGCGCAGGCCTCGGCGAGCTGGGGGTTCTCGGACAGGAAGCCGTAGCCGGGGTAGATGGCGTCGGCCCCGCACTGCAGCGCCACCCGGACGATGTTGTCGTGGTCGAGGTAGGCCCGGACCGGATGGCCCGGCTCGCCGATCTGGTAGGACTCGTCGGCCTTGAGCCGGTGCTCGGACGTGCGGTCCTCATAGGGGAAGACGGCGACCGTCTTCGCGCCGAGCTCGGTGGTGGCGCGGAACGCCCGGACGGCGATCTCGCCGCGGTTGGCGACCAGGACCTTCTCGAACACAGTGGGCCTCCGTCTCGAGGGAAACCACGATCGTATGCCGCGGGCCACTCGCGCCCGCGGGTGTCCGCACTGCGGTCGCGGCCCGCGGGGCAGGAATCGGTTAGGGCGTGTCGGTGTTGGACGGCATACTGGCAGGACAACTGAACAGCGTGGGTTGAGCCCCTCATGGGGGTGATCGGTTTCGACATTGGTCGGCTGGTCAGGGGAAGCGGGTCGAGGACGCAAGGTCATCTCGTCAACGCTCCTTGCAACACAATAGGTGCCAATTCCAACCGCACCGACTTCGCCCTCGCCGCCTGAGCGAGCACCGAAGTCCGTCAGCCTAGG
>JBBSAS010000426.1:0-1965 GCA_038252055.1 Candidatus Limnocylindrales bacterium | reverse complement strand
GTCTTCATCGAGGCGCTCGGACCCCTCCGCGACGAGTGGCTGCTCGTCGTCTTCGTCCTCGCGGCGTTCACGATGACGCTCGGCAACCTCGTGGCCCTCACCCAGGACAACGTGAAGCGGATGCTGGCCTACTCCTCGATCGCCCACACCGGCTACATGTTGGTGGGTCTCGCGGCCTACGCCGGGGGCCAGCTGCGGGGCCTCGAGGGCCTCCTCTTCTACGCTGCGGCGTACACGTTCATGAACCTCGGCGCCTTCGCCGTGATCACGGCGCTCCAGGCGCGGCCGGGGGTGTCGAGCCGGCTCGGGACGTTCGCCGGGCTGGGCCGACGCGAGCCGCTCCTCGGGATCCTCATGGTCCTCTTTCTGCTCTCGCTCACCGGCATCCCGCCGACGGCGGGTTTCTTCGCGAAGGCCTACGTGATCCTCGCCGCGGTCGAGGGGGGCGGCTGGCTGACCGTCCTCGCGGTGATCGCCGTCATCAACGCGGCGGTGGCGGCGTTCTACTACCTCCGGGTCGTCGTCTACATGTACATGCACGAGCCGGAGAAGGACGCTGCCCCGGTCGAGCACGGGGGGCTCATGCGGGCGGGCCTGGCCGTGACGGCGGTGATGACGATCGCCCTCGGGCTCTACCCGGGCCCGCTCCTCGACGGGGTCGCCTCCGCTGCCGCGGCGGTGGGATCGCTGCTGCCCTGACGGGCCCCTCGTCGGGCGGGTGTCGCGCGGGCGTCGCGCCAGGCGGACGGCCCCGTCCCTCAGGCGGCCGCCCGGCCCTCAGCGAGACGCCCGGCCCTGGGTCACTCCGCGACGGTGACGCCCGGCAGGATCGAGCCGAGGCTCGCCGCCATCTGGTCGGGCCCGAGGACGCCGACGGCGGCATCGCGAACGATCCCGTCCCCGTCGATCCAGTAGTGGACGGGGAGGTCGAGGGCCTTCCACGCGGCGGCGATGCTGCCGTCCTCGTCGATTGCGACCGGAAACGTGACGCCCAGGGACGCCACGAACGGCCTCACGGTCGCCGCGTCCTCCTTCACGTGGACGGCGAGGACGACGAGGCCGGCGTCCGCATAGCGGAGCGCGAAACCGTTCATGAGCGGGTACTCGTCCCGGCATGGCGAACAGGACGTATCGCCGAAGACGAGCCAGACCGCCTTCCCCCGGAACGAAGCGAGGTCGATCGTCGCGCCGTCGAGGCCGGGCAGGACGAGGGCCGGCGCCGCCTGGCCGACGAGCGGGAACGGCGAGGGGCTCCGTGCGGCCGATGCTGCCGGCGTCCCGGTGAGGCCCGGAGTCGGGGTGGGCGCCGGCGAGGGCGAGGGCATCGTTGCGATGGCGGCCGGCGGCGTGATGGCCGGCGATGGAACGGAAGCCGCGGGGATCAGCGCGTAGGCGGCCACGGCGAGGCCGACCGCGGCGGCCACGCCGACGGCCAGTTCGGCAACGATCGCGACGAACGAGCGCATCGGCGCGGAGCGTAGCGGAGTCCCGCGCGGGGCGCGCGGCGGGAGGAGTGAGACGGGCGAACGCGAGGGCCGCGCAACGGCGCGGAGGGCGACGGAGCGGCGAGACCCCCCGGGCGGCGGCGACACGTGGGCTCCGGGCGCCAGGCGACGGTGGGAAGGCCGGGGATCGGGGCCGGGGATAGGGGCCCGGGTCCCGCCAGATGTCCGGATACTGCTGCCATCGCTACCGGACGGGGTTGACGGCCGGGCATCCGGCTCCGAGGCCCACGGCGGGCGGCGGAACCGGGTCTCCGTCAGGCCCGGCGGCGCCGACGAGCGTGAAGCACGGCGATTCGTGCGCGGGCTCGCTCGTGTCCGCGCCCGCCAGGGGCCGACCGCGGTCGCCGGGGCCACCGAACCATGCCTGCTAACGATGGGGGCAGTACGGCGGCAGGACGGTGATCCGACCTGCGCTCGGCACGGGTCGACAGCGCGGCACGGGCGCCCGGCACGGTTGCCC
>JBBSAS010000425.1:0-1967 GCA_038252055.1 Candidatus Limnocylindrales bacterium | reverse complement strand
CCTTAGCAACCACCTGGCCAGGCTGCGGGACGCCGGCCTCGTGCACGCGATCCGGCACGAGACCAACGGGCGCTACCAGTACTACGAGCGCGACGAGGCGGCCATCGGCCGGGCGCTCGCCGCGCTCGAGGCGATCCTCCGGTGACCACCCTCGCGGTCCGGCGGACCCACGTCCCGCTCTGGCTGACGGTCCTCGCCGGGATCGTCCTGTGGCTCGTCGCCTGGTTCCTCGCCCTCCCGCTCTCGACGTGGCTGGCCTTCGACGTCCTCGGCCTGGACTCTTCCTCCCAGCTCGGCCAGGCGGTCGCCTTCTTCCTGTTCGACGTCCCCAAGGTGCTGCTGCTGCTGACCGGGATCGTCACGCTGATCTCGTTCCTGCGCTCGTTCATGTCGCCCGAGAAGGTGCGGAGCGCACTGGCCGGCCGCAACGCGGTCGTCGGCACGGTGGCGGCGGCGGGCTTCGGCGTCGTCACGCCGTTCTGCTCGTGCTCGGCGGTGCCGCTGTTCATCGGCTTCCTCGAGGCGGGCGTGCCGCTGGGCGTCACCTTCGCGTTCCTCGTCGCGAGCCCCATGGTCAACGAGGTCGCGATCGTCCTGCTGTGGGGCCTCGTGGGCCCGCAGCTCACGATCGCCTACATGGTCGCGGGCCTCACCGTTGCTGTCTTCGCCGGGCTGCTCATCGGCCGCCTCGGGCTGGAGCGCTACGTGGAGGACTACGTCTGGAAGATCCGGGCCGGAAGCGTGGCCATCGACGACCGCCCGACGCTGTCCGACCGCATCCACGATGCGTGGCGCTCGACCCTCGACATCGTGGGCCGTGTCTGGCCGTGGGCCGTGGCCGGGATCGCCGTGGGTGCCTTCATCCACGGCTTCGTGCCCACCGATCTCGTGGTCCAGGTCGGCGGCACTGACAACCCGCTCGCGGTGCCGGCGCTGGTGGGCCTGGGCGTGCCGCTCTACTCCAACGCCGCGGGCACGATCCCGATCATCGAGGCGCTCCTGGGCAAGGGGCTCCCGGTGGGCACCGCGCTCGCGTTCATGATGGCGATCACGGCCCTCTCCCTGCCCGAGATGGTGATCCTGCGCAAGGTCATGAAGCCGCGCCTGCTCGCGACGTTCGTCGCCATCGTGGCGGCCGGGATCGTCGTCATTGGCTACCTCTTCAACTGGCTCGCCTGATGGTGGCGCTCGTCGAGGTCCTCGGTCCCGGCTGCCGCCGGTGCTCGGACCTGCTCGAGCTCGTGCGCCAGGTCGCACGCGCGGAGTGCCCACACGTCGAGGCCCGGTATCAGCGCCTGGCTCCAGGCCCCACCCGTCTCCCGGGAGGTCACCCCGTGAAGGTCATCGAAGTCCTCGGCTCCGGCTGCAACAACTGCCAGAGGGTCGAGGCGAACGCGCGCGAGGCCGTCGCGCAGCTTGGCATCGAGGCCGAGATCCGTCACATCACTGACTACGCGGAGATCGCGCAGCGCGGCGTCATGAACACGCCCGGGCTCGTCATCGACGGCACCGTCGTCTCGACGGGCAAGATCCCCGCGTCCGCCACGATCGCGGCCTGACTGACCGACGCGTAGGTCAGCTCGCCGAGCTGGGGAGGCGGACTGGACACCGGTTCCGTGCCGTGGCCGCGGGTGCTGAAGGTCGTCATGGACGCGCTCCTGTTCGAGGAGACGCCGTCCGGCCATCTGAAGCGATGGTGAGCGGTGCGGCTCGGGAGCGAGTGTCGGATCTCAGTGACGCCGGCCCTCGCTCGCGTCCGACACGCTGCCCCATCCCTCGTTGGAGAAGGTCGGGATGAAGCGGTAGCCGCGGCCGGGGACCGTCTCGATGAAGCGCGGGTGGCGGTAGTCGTTCTGGAGCTTGATCCGGAGGCTGCGGATGTGGCGGTCGACGATGTTGCTCTCGGCCACGAAGTCCGTTCCCCAGATCGCATCCAGGATCTCGTCGCGGGTCACAACACGTCCACT
>JBBSAS010000424.1:0-1976 GCA_038252055.1 Candidatus Limnocylindrales bacterium | reverse complement strand
GGGTTGCGACCGGAGCGGCAGGCGAACCGAAGTACGCCGGGGCGAGGACACGCACGTAGTAGAAGATCGAGATGACGGTGTTGACCGCGGCGACGACCGCGAGCCATGTGTACCCCGCCTGGATCGCCACGAGGAACAGCAACAGCTTGGCGACGAAGCCCGAAAGGGGCGGGACACCGATGAACGACAGGAAGCTCAGCGCGAGCGAACCCGCGATCCACGGGCGGGCGCGAGCGACGCCCGCATAGTCGGCCAGCGCAGTTCGGCCCCGCAGGGCGACGACCGTTCCGAAGGCGGCCATGTTGCCGGGCACGTAGGCGACAAGAAAGAACAACAGGGCCGGAATCGCGAGCTCGCTGCGTCCCAGCGCCACGATCGCCATGAGCCCGTACCCGGTCTGCGACACGGCCGACCACCCGAGCAGGCGGCGGACATCGTCCTGCCACAGGCTCGCGAGGTTGCCCAGGGTCATCGTGGCCGTCGCGATGACCGCGACGAGCAGTTCCCATCCGAGCGAGCCCGATGGAAGCACGAGGACGAAGCGGGCGAGGAAGATGAAGGCACCGACCTTGGGCACGGCGGTGATGAACGCCGCGACCGGGGCCGGGGCACCTTGCGCGACGTCGGGCACCCATGGATGGAATGGGACCGCTCCGAGCTTGAACGCCACACCGACGACCACGAGCGCGACCCCGGCGATGGTCGCCGGTCCCGCGACCGCTGGCAGGCCGGCCGCCAGTGCCGCGAAGGTGGTGCCACCGGCAACCCCGAACAGCAGCGCTACGCCCATCAGCATCGCCGAGTTTGCAATGGCGCCGATCAGGTAGTACTTGATCGCGGCTTCAGCGGAGGACGGGGACCGCCGGTGGTAGCCCGCGAGGACGAACCCCGTCGCGGACGACAGGAGCATCGCCACGACGAACTCCTTCAGGTCAGTCGCGCCGGCGAGCAGGATGGCGCCCAGCGCCGAATACAGGAGCAGCGTGTAGAACTCGCCATGTCGGGGGTCCTTCGCGAACCAAGGAACGGAGAGCCCGATGGTGATCACCGTCGCGGCGAGCACGATCAGGCGCCCGACCGCGGCGACGTCGTCGCGCGCGTATGTGCCGAAGAATGTGAGCACTTGGTCCCCGCCGAGCATGGCGAGGGTGAGCGCGCCCGCGATTGTGGCGGTGGCGAGGGCGAGCCACGCCGCCCATCGCTGGCGACCGCGTGGTGCGAACAGGGCATACAGCAGGACGACCACGCCGCCGATCACGATCGCGATTTCCGGCAGAACGTCGCCGACGACGGATCCCATCGACGTGTCGCCGGTCACGCTGTGTTCCCCTTGGCGTCCAGGGAGCCGGGCCCCGTCACGGGCGACCCACGAACGGGCCGGCAAAGGAGTCGACCACCGAGAGCAGCCAGGCTGGGATCACGCCGATCAGGAGCACGAATACACCGAGAACACCCAGACCAGCGAGCTCCCGACGGCCAAGGTCGGGGAACGAGCGCCACTTGTCAGGGAGAGTGCCGAGGAACAGCCGCCCGAGCATCCGCAGGAACAGCCCGGCGGTGAGGACGATCCCGACGAGCGCGACGGCTGCGAGCGCGGGCCAGATCGCCAGCGTGCCGGCGAACACCTGGACTTCGGCGACGAAGCCCGCGAGACCCGGCAGGCCGAGGCTTGCGAATGCCATGAGCGCGGTCAGACCCGTCAATGCGCGCGCGCGATCGAGCAGGCCGCCGTAGGCGTTCATCTCGTAGGTGCCCCCCCGGGCCAGCAGGGAGCCGCTGATCAGGAAGAGGGCGCCGGTGATGAGGCCGTGGGCGACCATCTCAACGGTGGCGCCCGTGAGCGCGATGGCCTGGGCCGCTTCCTGGCCGGTGACCGCTGCGCCCGCCGCTGCCAGGCCGAGCATCACGTATCCCATGTGATTGACGCTGGTGTACGCGATCAGGCGCTTGAGGTTCGTCTGGGCGAGCGCGACCAG
>JBBSAS010000423.1:0-1981 GCA_038252055.1 Candidatus Limnocylindrales bacterium | reverse complement strand
GGATCGAGCGTCGTCAGCGCGCCGAGGAGATGGCCGCGAAGGCGCCGATCAAGATGCTCTTCCCGCTCGTCGGCTGCATCTTCCCGTCGCTCTTCATCGTCATCCTGGGCCCGGCGATCATCCTGATCATGAAGAACCTCGGCGGCCCGGGGGGTCCGGGCGGATAGCCGGCTGCCGGCGGGATGGGAGCCGCCCGCACGCTGGGCGCACCGAGCCGAGCCGCATGACGCGCGGCGTGCCGGACCGCCTGCCGGTTCGCGTGCGAGCATCGAACCGCACCCGCGGGACCGTTCTCGGCGCCTCGCTGGAGGTCTCCGAGTCGTTCGTCGGGCGTTTCCTCGGCCTCATGGGCCGGCGCGAGCTCCCCGGCGACGGCGGCATGTGGCTGCGCCCGGCGTCGAGCATCCACATGCTCTTCATGCGCTTTCCGATCGACGTTGTCTTCCTGGCCAGGGCGGGCACCGACGGCGGGCGACGCGTCGTCTCGCTGCGCCCGAACCTTCGGCCCTGGACGAGCGTCGTCTGGTGGGCGCGGGGCGCAGATGGCTGCCTCGAGCTCCCCGTGGGCGCGATCGAGGCCTCCGACACTGTCGTCGGGGACCTGGTGACCCTGGATCCGACCGCCAGGGACGGCACGTCCGCGTCGTCATCCCCGTCCGCGTCGTCGTCCGCGTCGTCGTCCGCGTCCGCGTCGTCGTCCACTTCCCCCGCTCGGTAAGCCGCGCCTGACCCACAGGCTGGAAGGCCCACGCTCGTCGTCCGATACGCCGCGGTTGAGCGGGAGTTGAGCCTCGCCTGACTCGCCGATACGCCCCGGGTGAGGGTCCGGTGCATCGGCGATACGCGGCAGATACGGCCGCGGTAAGCGGTGCGGGCCATTCTTCGGGCATGCCTGGTGTCGCCGGTCCGGGTCGTCTCGCCGGGAGACTCCTCGATCTCGCGTTCCCGGCCGCCTGTGTCGGCTGCGGCGTGGAAGGTGCAGCCCTGTGCGTCGCGTGCTCCCCGGCGCTCGCGGTTCGCCGCGGTCTGCCGCCCGGGGTGGCGGTCGGGATGCCGTCGGACGTTCCGCTTCCCCTGGTCCAGCTCGAGTGGTGCGCGCCGTTCCGGGGTATCGTCCGCGACGCGCTCCACGCCCTGAAGTACCGCGGCGAGCGGAGGTTGGCCGCGCCGCTCGGCTCCGCGGCGGCGGCGCGCTGGGCGGAGATCGCTGTCGGCGGCGACCTCGTGGTCCACGCCCCGGTCCACGCCTCCCGCCGAGCGACGCGCGGATACGACCAGGCGGAGCTCCTCGCACGGTCCCTTGCCGCGGAGCTTCGGCTGCCGGCCGTGCCCGCGCTGCGCCGCGAACGCGCGACCGTCCCCCAGTTCGACCTGGATCGAGCGGAACGAGGGACGAACGTGGCGGATGCGTTCGCGGTGGACCCGCGCTGGGCGCCGGCGATCGCCGGGCGGTGGGTCATCGTCGTGGACGATGTCGTCACCACGGGATCGACGCTCGTGGCCTGTGCATGTCCGCTCCTCGACGCGGGCGCCGCTGCCGTCTCGGCGCTGACGGTCGCTCGGGAGGCGTGAAGGCGGGCGCCCGGGGTCCGGCGACGGTGGAGGGGGGCGCGGGCACGCGGTCGTGTGGAACCGCAGTGTGGCCGCGTTTTGCAGCGTGAACCGGCCTCCAGCGATCGGGAATCGCGATCAAGGTGACGGATGGCGCTGCGAGGTGCCGCGGCGGTGCGCCGATCGCTCGGGGCGTGCGGCGGGGCGGTGCGGCGGTGCGGCGGCAACGGGCCCCCGGTGCGGCGGCAATCGGCCCTGTGCCGCGGCGGGGCGGCGGCAACGGGCCCCTGGTGCGGCGGGCAATCCGCCCCGGAAGCCCAGCCGTTCGGCGGGCCAGTCCTATACTCGTCAGATCGGGCCATCGTCCGAGCCCGCACCCGCGGCTCGGCCCGCCCGCGCACCCTGGAGGTCTGCCGTGAGGACGATCGTC
>JBBSAS010000422.1:0-1985 GCA_038252055.1 Candidatus Limnocylindrales bacterium | reverse complement strand
TGGACCCGGTCCGGCTTGATGTAGTTCAGGAGGCGCTGGTAGTGGGTGATGAGGAGGACGCCGAGGTTCGGGCTGAGCATCGCGTTGACGCCCTCGGCGACGATCCGGAGGGCGTCGATGTCGAGGCCCGAATCGGTCTCGTCGAGGATCGCCATCTCGGGCTCGAGGACCGCCATCTGGAGCATCTCCAGGCGCTTCTTCTCGCCGCCGCTGAAGCCCTCGTTCACGTACCGCGCGGCGAACGCCTCGTCCATCTTGAGGAGGCCCATCTTTGCCCGCATGAGCCGCCGGAAGTCGCCCATCGAGATCCCGCCGCGGGTGGGATCGCTGGGGTCGATGTCAGGATCCTTCTCCAGCCCCTGGCGCCGGGCGTTGAGGGCCGTGCGCACGAAGCTGGCGACGCTCAGGCCGGGGATGGCGGTGGGGTACTGGAAGGCGAGGAACATCCCCAGGCGGGCCCGCTTGTCCGGCGAGAGGGCGAGGATGTCCATCCCCTTCCAGATCACCTCGCCCTGCGTGACTAGGTAGGCCGGGTGGCCCATGAGGGCGTAGGCGAGGGTGGTCTTGCCCGAGCCGTTGGGCCCCATGATGGCGTGGACCTCACCCTTGCCGACGACGAGGTCGATCCCCTGGAGGATCTCGGTGTCGGGCGCGGCGGCGGGGGCGACGTGGAGGTTGCGGATCTGGAGGTGCTGGTCGCTCACGGGTGGGGCTGGCTCCTGTGGATGGCCGGCGTCGAGGCCGGGCGCGGGCGGTGGGTGACTCAGACGGGGACGGGCGGACGCTCGGCGGATGGGGCCGCAGGACGTCCCGCGACCTGCACGAGGTGGGGATGCGGGACGAGGTCGGCGAGCGTGGTCTCGTCGAGGACGCCCGCGATCGCGTCGCGCACCCTGACCCAGAGGCCGTTGACGGAACAGGCGCCCACGCGACCGCAGGACTCGACGTGGGGGTCCTCGCTCGCACAGATCATCGGCGCCAGCGGGCCCTCGAGGGCCCGGAGCGCCTCCGCCAGGGTGATCTCGGACGGCGGCCGCGCGACGGCGTATCCGCCCCGCGCCCCGCGGGTGGAATGGACGATCCCGGCTTCGCGGAGGGGGATCGCGAGTTGCTCGAGGTAAGCGCGGGGAAGGTCCTCGTCGGCGGCGACCTCGGCCAGGCTCACCGGGGCGGTCGCGTCGCCGTCCCAGCGCCGCGCGAGCTGCACGAGCATGCGCACGCCGTATTCCCCCTTCGTGCTGAAGGAGATGGCGCCGCTGGCGTGGAAGGTCCGGGTGCTCAGGACGGGTGACCTCTCGGTGCGGGAACGTGGTGCCGGGCGGCGGGCTGCGGTCCGGCCGCCGGCGACGTGCTGTCGCAATTCCGACCATTCCGCTCGGAAATCCTACACCGGCAGGGCCTGAAGGGTCAACGCGCGACCCGGAGCGCGACCCGCGGCGCGATGCCTGACCCCGGGCCGGGGCGCGATTCTCGACCCCGGGCCGGATCAGCCGCCGGCGAGGTGCCGCAGCGCGACGGCCGCGTAGACCGCGGCGCCGGTCGCCATCGCCGGCTCGTGGTGGACCACCCGGTTCGAGTGGTTCTGCGGTGCGGTGGCGGGGTCCTCCTCGGGCGGCCGCGCCCCGACGAAGAACATCGCTCCCGGAACTCGCTGGAGGACGTAGGAGAAGTCCTCGGCGCCCATGATTGGGGCGGCGAGCTCAATGACGTCGTCAGGCCCGAGGACCTCCCGCGCCACGTTCGCGGCGAACGCGGTGAAACCGGGCTCGTTGAGGGTGAGCGGGTAGCCAGGGATGATCTCGAGCTCGCCGACGGCGCCGTGCGCGGCGCAGACACCCTCGACCACCCGGCGAACGCCGGCGTGGACCTCGGCCCGGGCAGCCTCCGACGCGGTCCGGATCGTCCCCTCCAGGAAGGCCGTCTCCGGGATGATGTTCGTCGTCGTGCCGGCCTCGACGTGGGCGATCGTGACCACCGCGGGATCG
>JBBSAS010000421.1:0-1992 GCA_038252055.1 Candidatus Limnocylindrales bacterium | reverse complement strand
CGATCCCCCTTGCGGGAGACCCGGCTCCCCTTGCGAGGAGCCCGGCCGCCTTGCGGCGGCACCGCGGTCCGTTCATCACGGCCCCTTCGGGCTGACCGGATCATCGCTGGTCGCGGACGGCTCGCGCAAGGGGTTCTGTCCACGAGGTTCGGCCGCGCGGACCCGGTTATCCACGGTCCGTCCACGAACCGCCTCCGGTTGGGTGCTGGCGCCGCGGCCGCCGGGCTGGCTGCTGGCGGAGATCAGTGGATGCGGCGACGGTACCCGCAGATCGGGCACGACGCGACGCCGGCGCGCACGTCGATGACGAGCGTCGTCGGGCAGCCGTTCGTTCCGCAGTAGAGGCGGGCGTCGGCGACCTGGCGGCGACGCCGACGTCGCGCGTCGGCGCCCGAGGCGGCCAGGCGAAGGGGCGCGGCGGGGCGCCGCGCGGTTGCGAGTCTGGACATTGCTGGTCCGGTGAGCCTTTCCGGGCCGTTCCGCGATCTCGCGCGGTGCACGGCCATCGATGGTGATCGCGACCCGGCGAGATCTGAGGCCGGTGCGATCGAGGTGCGACGTTCGCGCGGGGAGCGTGCCGTTTGGGTGCTCCGACCCTGCGCGGTCGTGTCGCTGACGCTGTCGAGGATGGACGATCGGTCCGATCCTGTCAAACGCCCGCTCGGCAGCAACGCCGGGTGACGCTGGACAGCCGCGCCGGCTCCGGCAGTCCGGCCGCCTCGCCGTTCGGGCTGTGACCGTCGCCCCACGACGGAAGTGCCCCGGCTTCTCCTTCGACCTGTCGGATTCTTTCGCGGGGCGACGGTTCGGCAGTCGACCGTTCGCGGGGCGAACGGCCCGTCGGTCGGGCGGGACGCCCGTGTCGGTCTTCGTCGTGTCGCGACGAAGACCGATGTCCGACAGGGAGTGGCCGACCCGGATCGTCGTGCGGCGACGGTTCCTGACGGATCGGGGGCTCCCACACCGAGGGGACTCCACGGATCGTTCGTGGCAGGAAAGCCGGACTCCCGGCGGTGAGCCCGGCCGACCCGGCGGCGCCCCCAGCTTCCCGGCGGCGAGCCCCGGCCGACGCCGGCTCCGGACCCACACCGCCCGCCCCGCCGCGCCTTCGGTGCCGTGCTAGGCTCTCCGGCCGTGAGCGTCGCACATCCCCCTGCCGCACCGTCCGGGCCGGGCGTTACCCGGCGGCGCTACGTGCCGGCGCTCGCGACCATCGTCATTCCGGGGCTCGGGCACCTCGTCGCCGGGCGCACCCGCCTGGCGGCGCTGTTCGGCCTTCCCCTCGTCCTGTTCGTCGGGATCGGGGCCGGACTCCTCGTCGCGACGAACGCCGACGAGATCGTCGGCTTCGCCATCGACGATCGGGTGCTGGCGGGCCTCATCGCGCTCCAGGTCGTCCTGCTCGGATGGCGGCTCCTCGCGCTCGGATCGGCGCTGACGGACCCGCGGCTCCCGTCCCTCGGCATGCGCGACCTCCTTCCCGTCGTCCTCCTCGTCTTCCTCGTGGTGGCGCCACAGGCCTACGCCGGCTTCCTCACCGAGACGGCACGCGAGAGCGCGGACGAGGTCTTCGTGGACGGCGCCGGAACCGCCGGCGCGTGGCAGCCACCGGTCGATTCCACGCCGCCGGCCCCGAGTCTCGGCCCCGGAGCGACCGCCGCAGCAACGCCCACGGCCTCGCCGTCGCCGAGTGCCTCGCCGGCCGCGCCGCGCATCAACGTCCTCCTGGTCGGTGTGGACAGCGGCCCGAACCGGACCACGTTCCTGACCGACACGATGATCGTCGCCTCGCTCGACCGGGTGGCCGGGACCGTGTCGCTCCTTTCCTTCCCCCGCGACCTCGTGGACGTGCCGCTCCCGGGCGGCCGGCACTACGGCGGGAAGCTGAACTCCCTGCTCTCCTACGCACGCCGCAATCCCGGGGCATTCCCGGGCTCCAGCGGCGACGGCCACGACGTCCTGATGGCTGCCCTCGGACAGATGACCGGCCTG
>JBBSAS010000420.1:0-1993 GCA_038252055.1 Candidatus Limnocylindrales bacterium | reverse complement strand
TGCCCGGCGACGACTGGCTCGTTGCCGAGACCGCCCGGCTGGCCCGGGAGCTCGGCCTCCCCGTCGTCGTCGCGAACGACATCCGCTACGCCCGCCCGGAGGATCGCGAGCTCCACGACGTCCTGACCGCGATCCGCCACGGGCGGAGCGTCGAGACGCTCGCCGAGCTGCGCACGCCGAGCGGCGAGCACTACCTGAAGTCGGCCGCGGAGCTGGCCGCCCTGCCGCCCGGGGACGCGGACGCCGATCCGGCCACCGCGGCCGCCTGGCACGAGGGGATCGCGAACGCGGGCGAGCTGGCCGCCGCCTGTCGGGTCGACCTCGGCTTCGAGCAGTACCGGTTCCCGGGCTTCGCCGTGCCGGCCGGCGAGACCCCCTTCTCGTACCTGGCCGAGCTCTGCCACGGCGGCATCCGGCGCCGGTACCACCCGGTGACGCCGCCCGTGGTGAAGCAGCTTGCCCACGAGCTCGACGTCATCGAGCGGACCGGTCTCGCCGAGTTCTTCCTCATCTGCTGGGACCTCATGCGCTTCGCGAAGGAGCGCCGGATCCCCGCCCAGGGCCGCGGCAGCGCCGCCGATTCGATCATCGCCTACGTCCTGGGAATCACCCGGGTCGACCCGATCCGCCACAACCTCCTCTTCGAGCGGTTCATCAACGAGGGGCGCACGACGTACCCGGACGTTGACATCGACTTCAGCTCGGAGCGCCGCGAGGAGGTCATCCAGTACGTCTACGAGCGCTATGGCCCGGAGCACACGGGGATGGTCTGCAACCTCGTGACGTACCGGGCTCGGAGCGCCGTCCGGGAGGTTGGGGTCGCCCTCGGCTTCCCGCGGCCGCTCGCGGACCGGGTGGCGAAGGCGCTCGAGACGTACGACTCGGTAATGGTCCGCCGCGACCTGGAGGCAGACGGTGGCTTCGCCGAGTTCTTCCGGCGTCCGGACGAGGAGCGAGGAGCGGAGGGGTCCGGCGTGGGGGAGGGGGGCCCCGACGTGGCGGGGGCCGACGCGGGGCGTGGGGCCCCCGACGCGACGTGGGGCCCGGGCGAGACGGGGGCCGGCGCCGGTGGGTCGTCCGCGAGCGGGATCGACGGCTCGGCCGCGCTCGCCGAGCGGCGGGGCCTCGTGGACGGAATGGGCCAGCTCGACCATGTCCGCGGTGGGCGGATCCGGACCGGCGGGGCGGGGGAGGCCGGCAACGGCCGGCTGCCGCGCCCGGACGATGCCTCGCGGCGCTCGGCGGCGAGCCTGGACGACCCCTCGCGGCGCTCGGCGGCGAGCCTGGACGACCCCTCGCGGCGCTCGGCGGCGAGCCTGGACGACCCCTCGCGGCGCTCGGCGGCGAGCCCTCCCACCTGGCCGTCCGCTGCGCCCGCACGTTCATCCGCGGCCTTGCCGCCCCCCGCCCCCTCGGCCGCGCGTTCGGCCGGGATACTGCCCCCATCGTTAGCGGGCGGCATTCCCGGGGCACCGACCATCGCCGGGGAGCCGGGATCGCCTCCAGGGGCTCCCGACGATGCTCCAGGCACGCCTGGCCGTGCGTGGCCACGCACGGAACGGGCCTCTCGGGGCAGCGCTACCGGCTGGCCGGGCCTGACGGACGCCGGCGTCCGTGCCCGAACCCTGTCCGCTACTGCTGGGAGCGATACGGCGACAGCATGGGGCGGAAGACCGCCCGGGATCCGGGGAGCACCGCGCGGGACCCGGGGAGCACCGCCCGGGCCTGGCGGCTCGCGGCCGGCGGTCCGAGCCGGCGGGATCTCCGACGACGAGGGCGGACCCGGCGATTCCCCGGTGAGCGTGGCCTGGCTGGCCGGGGGCGAGTCGCCCCCGGCGCGCGGCGGCAGCACCGTGGGGATGTCGCCCTGGGAGCGCTGGCTCGAGCTCTGCGCCCGGATCGACGGCTTCCCCCGCCACCTCTCCATTCACGCCGGGGGGATGCTCGTGACGGCCGCCCCGCTCATCGACATCGCGCCCCTGGAGCGGGCGAC
>JBBSAS010000419.1:0-2001 GCA_038252055.1 Candidatus Limnocylindrales bacterium | reverse complement strand
TGGGCTCTTCGCTAGATCGTGTGGGTGACGTAGAGTGATGGTTTGGGGAGTTTCCCGGCGATCAAGTAGATGATGGTGATCATTTTCTGCTTGTTGCGGTAGCCCCGGGCTCGTGCTTTGGCCGCCTGGATCAGGGAGTTCGTGCCTTCCAGGAGTCCGTTGCTGATGCGGTTGCGGTGCCAGGAGACGATGCCGTCCCAGTGGGCCTCGACCATGGCGAGGAAGTCCTTGACGGGCTGGAGGCGGCTGCGTCTGGCCCCGTAGCACCAGCGGCGCAGGTACGCCTCGGCGTCCTCGGGTGGCTGGTCGTAGAAGGCTTGGAAGTCCTCCCGCCACCGCAACGCCCGGGCGGTGGCCAGGTTCATCGAGGGCCGGGTGAGCCAGGCCAGCTGCTCACGTTGCCTGGTGGTGAGGTTGTCCCGGTTCTTCAACCACAGGTAGCGGGTCTTCTTCAGGACCGGGGTGGTCTTCACCTCGGCGCGGCGCACCTCATCGACTGCCTCGCCGAACTTGGCCATGACGTGGAAACGGTCGAAAGTCATCTCCGCGTTGGGCAGGAACTTGGTGATGCCCTTGATGAACGCGCTGCTCATGTCCGAGCTGGTGGCACGGATCGAGCGGGGGTCCCCGCCGTGGACGATCAGGTCCACCGCGAACGCTTTGACGGTGTCGCAGTCGCGGCCCTCGGTGGCGAACAGGACCCGGCGGGTCACCAGATCCATGAACACCGACACATAGTCCTGGCCCTTCGCCGCCGACGTCTCGTCCATGCCGACCGTGTGCACGTCGCCGAAGTCCAGCTTCTCCCGCTGGGTGTCCACATGATGCTCCAGCACCCGCCAGATCCGGGTGTCGTGCTCACGGGTCATCGCCGCGACCCTGGCCACCGGCATCGCCGTGGCGAACTCGATGAGCAACGCCTCGAACAGCAAGGTGAACCCCGACCCCGGACGCGCCCAGGACACCGCCACCAGATGCACCCCGTGCTCGGGGCAACGCACCCGCGGCACCCGCGCGTTCAGGTACGCCTTGTGCTGGAAGAAGTCCATGTGCCGCCAGGTTTTGTCCTCGGTGTCATGCACCGGGCAACCACCCTGCACACACCCGGGCACCGGACACGCGAACGTGGCACCGCGAGGGAAGTTCAACCACAGATCCAGCCGGCCCTCCCCCACCCCGACCGCCGCGCCCGACACCACCACCGCACCGGTCGCGTCGGTGAACCCCGTGCGCTCCACCAGCCACGGCTCCTCAAGCCCCAACGCCGCCCTGAACAGCTCCAGGTTGCTCATAGCCACTTCCACCGCCTCCTCCACGTCCCGACACGTAGCGTCACAACGTAGAGGAAAACCGGCCGATCAGGGAGAGATCCGCACGCTCAAACCCACACGATCTAGCGAGGAACCCGGAAATCGCGCACCGGGCGCGGATGGCCGCCGCCGGCTCCCCGTCCGGCCGGCTCGACCCCCCGCTGACGATGGTCCTCGATGAGGCCCCGTTGACGTGTGGGCCGATCCCGTTGCAGGACTGGACCGCCGACATGGGCGGACGCGGGGTCACCATCCACATCGCCGCACAATCATTGGCCCAGCTCCGAGATGTGTGGGGTGCCGACCGCGCGGAGGCGATCTGCGGGAACGTCGCCTCCCTGCTCATCTTCGGCGGACTCAAAGCCGCCGGCGACCTCGAACGACTCTCCACCCTGACCGGGATGCGCCGCGTCCAGCTCGACCCCGACGACCGCCGCCAGGTCCCCGTCATGACCCCCGCCGAGATCGCCGCCCTCCCCATGGGCGTCGCCCTCGTCCTCCGTAACGGCATGCGCCCCGTCATCGGCAAAGCCCCCATGGTCTGGCACCGCCACCGACCCGGCGCTCGGCTCCTCCCCGTGGCCCGGCCCGCACTACGCGCCGTCGCCCAGCCGGCCCTCACCCACACATCCGACCGTCCCCTGCCCTACGGACGACCGGCGCTCGCCGCCGAGGTCGGCGAGCAGCGACC
>JBBSAS010000418.1:0-2009 GCA_038252055.1 Candidatus Limnocylindrales bacterium | reverse complement strand
GGCGGACCGGCTTTCGCCCCACGAACGATCCTTTCGGTGCGGGCTCCGCGGGGACCTCGAATCCGTCGCAAACCGTCGTGCCGGGAAGATCCTGGACGGTGGCCCGGCATTTCGTTCGTGGCACGACGGATCTCGGCACGCCGAGAGGCACCAGTTGTCCGTTCTTTCGTGGCACGAAAGGGCATGCACAGAACCGTCCTGCGGCGACGGTTTCCGGCACGAACGGGCCTGCGAGGCGGTCGCGGGGCGACCCCGCCGGGCTTGAGCGACCCCGCCGGGTCGGGGGCGACCCGGACCGGAGATGGACGACCCGGGCCGGCGACCCGGCGGGTCTCGGCGACCCGAGCTGTCTCGCGGTGACAGGTACGCCCGGGCCGGCGACCGGCGACCGACGACCTCCGGCCGGGGGGCGACCTCGGGCCGGGGGCGACGTCGGGCCGTGCGGCGGCCCGGCTCGGCCGCCCATGACCGCCCGCCGGGGGTGGGGCCGCGCGCACGGTACAATCGGCGACGATGTCCCATCCCTTCATCGTCATGAAGTTCGGCGGCAGCTCGGTCGCGAACGCCGACCGCGTGCGCCGCGTCGCGCGCCGGATCGCTGCGACCCGCGCCGACGGCGCCGACCTCTGCGTCGTCGTCTCGGCGATGGGCGACACGACCGACGAGCTCCTCTCCCTCGCTGCGGCGATCACCGATGAGCCCGATCCCCGGGAGCTCGACATGCTCCTCGCCACCGGGGAGCACCAGAGCGCGACCCTGATGGCGATGGCCCTCCACGCCCTCGGCGTCCCGGCCATCGCTCTCACCGGCGCCCAGGCCGGGATCGTCACCGACGGGACGTACGGCAAGGCCCGCATCGCCGGGATCGATCCCGTCCGGATCCGGGCCGAGATGGCCGACGGCAAGGTCGTCATCGTGGCCGGCTTCCAGGGGCAGAGCGCCCTCGCGCTCGAGCTCATGGAGACGACCACCCTGGGCCGCGGTGGCTCGGACACGACGGCCGTCGCCCTGGCCGCCGCCCTGGCCGCCGACCGCTGCCAGGTCTACACGGACGTGAAGGGCATCTACACCGCCGACCCGCGCCTCGTCCCGGAGGCCCGCCAGCTTCCCGTGATCGGCTACGAGGAGATGCTCGAGCTCGCCCACCAGGGCGCCCAGGTGATGCAGGTCCGGGCGGTCGAGCTCGGCTGGGTCAACGACGTCGTCATCGAGGTCCTCAGCTCGTTCGAGGACGCCCCCGGCACCCTCATCAAGGAGGACCCGCTCGTGGAGCAGCGCAACAAGGTCCGCGGGATCGCCCACGACCGGAACGTCGCCAAGGTCACGCTCGTCGCCGTGCCCGACCGCCCGGGCGTGGCTCACGCCGTCTTCGCCCCGCTGGCTGAGGCCGGGATCAGCGTGGACATGATCGTCCAGAACGTCGGCCACGGCGCCACGACCGACATGAGCTTCACGGTGCCGCGGGTCGAGCTGGCGAAGGCGAAGCGGGTGCTCGATCCGCTCGTCCGCGAGCTCGGGTTCCGCGAGATGACGACCGATCCCTCGATCGCCAAGGTCTCGATCGTGGGGGCCGGACTCCACAACGCCCCGGGCTACGCCGCCCGGATGTTCGGGACCCTCAGCGACGCCGGCGTGAACATCGAGATGATCTCCACGTCCGAGGTCCGGATCACCTGCACGATCGCCGAGGAGCAGCTCGAGGCGGCCGTGCGGGCCCTCCACGCGGCGTTCGAGCTCGCCACGGCCGAGCCGGTGGACGGGCCGATCACGGCTTCGTGACCGCCTTCCTCTCGCGGCAGGAGCGCTTCGGCCGAACGGCGTCGACGAACGACGAGGTCCGTCGCTGGCTCGCGGAAGGCACGCCCGAGGTCTGCCTCGCGGTGGCCGATGAGCAGACGGCCGGCCGGGGTCGGGTCGGGCGCACCTGGACGGCGCCGCCGGGCGCGGCGCTTCTCCTCTCGGCCGGGTTCCGGCCGAGCTGGCTCGAGCCGGGGCGCGCCTGGCGCTTG
>JBBSAS010000417.1:0-2009 GCA_038252055.1 Candidatus Limnocylindrales bacterium | reverse complement strand
GCGGGGACCATCGGCAGGGTGGTGCGCGGGTCCCGCCGAACCTACGGTAGCGGCCCATGACGAACCGCCTCGACATGGCCCGGCGCGTCCGCCTGGTCGCCGCCGCCTCTCTGGTCGCCGTCCTCCTCGTCGGGTTCGGCGTCCCCGCCGTGGCCGCCGGCGACCCGCCCGTCGCGGCCGGCGAAGTCCGGCCCGGAGATGCGCCGAGCCAGATGTACCTCGACACGGTGGCCCACGAGCGGATCCGCTTCTCGTTCGCGCCCGGAGGCCGGGTCGATCTCCCGCTCGGGACCGCCGGCGAGGACCTCGGGGTGGGAACGGCGGCGGTGGACGGCCGGCGCGAGGTCTACGGCTTCCTCCCGTACTGGGAGCTCGCCGACCGCACGACGCGCCTCGACTACGGGGTGCTGACCCATGTCGCCTACTTCTCCGTCGGGGTCGATTCCGCGGGCAACCTCCGAAAGCGCAACGCCGACGGACGCCCCACGACCGGGTGGGCGGGCTGGACGAGCTCGGCGATGACGAAGGTCATCAACGCCGCCCACGCGAAGGGCAGCCGGGTCACCCTGACGATCTCCTCCTTCGCCTGGACCTCGAGCCAGGCGAGGAGCCAGCGGGCGCTGCTCGGTTCGGCGACGGCGCGACGTCGGCTTGCCCGCCAGGTCGCGGCGACGGTCCGCGACCGCGGCGCCGACGGCGTCAACCTGGACTTCGAGCCCCTCGCCCCTGGTCTCGAGGACGAGTTCGTCGCCCTCGTCCGGACGATGCGCAGCGAGCTCGACCACGTGCGCCGCGGCGCCCATCTCTCGTTCGACACCCTCGGGTACCCGGGCAACTACCCGCTCGAGCGGTCGCTCGCCCGCGGAGGCGCCGATGCCGTCCTCGTGATGGGCTACGACTACCGCACCGCCGGCTCGAAGAACGCGGGCTCGATCGACCCGCTTGCCGGCCCCGCCTACGACCTCGCCGACACGGTCCGCGCCTACACCGCCCGTGTGGCCCCGAGCAGGGTGATCCTCGGCGTGCCGTACTACGGCCGGGCCTGGTCCACGGTCTCCGACGCGCCGAATGCGCGGACGCGTTCCGCGACGACGTACGGTGCCTCGGCTGCGGTGCCCTACGAGATCGCGGTGCGTTACGCGGCAGAGCACGGCCGTCGCTACGACGCCCGCGAGGTGTCGGCGTGGACAGCGTACCGGTGGAGGACCTGCTCGAGCGACCACGGCTGCGTCACCACCTGGCGCGAGCTCTACTACGACGACGCGGCCACGCTCAAGGCCCGCTACGACCTCGTGAATCGGGCCGGCCTCCGGGGGGCCGGGATCTGGGCGCTCGGCTACGACGGCGCGCGCACGGAGCTCTCGGCGGCGCTTGCCGAGAAGTTCCTCCGCGACGCCACGCCCCCCCGGGCGGGGATCGTCGCCTTCGCGCCCGGGTCGCGGCGCGACGAGGGCTTCCTCGTTCGCTGGACGGGGCGCGACGACCGGAGCGGCGTCGCCGCCTACGACGTGGACGTCTCCGTGGACGGCGGCCGATGGTCCGCCTGGCTGCGGGGCACGACGGCGACGAGCGCCACATACCTCGGTGCCGACGGTCGCGGCTACGCGTTCCGGGTCCGGGCCCGCGACCGCCAGGGAAATCTCTCGGCATGGCACCCCTCGGGCAGCGGCACCGGCGCGGCCCGCCTGGTGAAGGGCGGTTTCCTGCGGACCACCGCGTCCCGCCTCGCGGTCCGCTCCCGGCCGGACACGTCCGCCTCGCGGGTGACGATTGTTGCCCGGGGGAGCCTCTTTGCGATCACCAGCGGCCCCCGGAAGGCGGACGGCTACACGTGGTACCGGGTCACCGGTCCGCTCACCACGTGGGCTCCGGTCGGCGCCGTCCGGACCGGCGCCTGGATCGCGACCTCGGGGCAGGGCGCCACGAACGCCGCAGCCGTGCGCGCCCCGAACGTCGCCGTGGTGCGGGCCGGCATCCGGCAGGTGGGGTTCGCGGGCCGGGGGTCCGCG
>JBBSAS010000416.1:0-2010 GCA_038252055.1 Candidatus Limnocylindrales bacterium | reverse complement strand
GAGCGAGGTGTACTCGTGGATCTCGCCGCCGGCGAGCGAGCGGAATGACGCCGCGAGGTTGCCGGCGAGGCCGCGGCTGCGGACGACGAGGCCGAACACCTGGCCCTTGAGCTCGACGACGCGATACCCGGGCAGGTACGGGGTAGTGACGACGATCACGATGCGCCTCCAGAAGTCATGGGTGAGCGAATGATCGCACGACTGCCGGCGGGCACGCGGTGTCCGAGCCGTGGCTCCACGGCCGCGCCTCGGACCGCGACGCGCCCCGGCCGTTTCGGCGCTTGGGCCCCTTCGTTCGCTTCGGCCCCTTCGTTCGCTTCGGCCGCGTCGGCCCCGCCGGTGCCGTCCGGCGTCAGCCGCCGATGGCGCTCCGGAGATTGCGGAGGACGATCAGGCCCTCGTCGACCACCTCGCGGGAGGCGTACGGGCCCGGCATGAGGAAGCATGGCCGGGCGGCCAGGGCCAGCCCCTCGACCCGGCCCCACGGCTCCGGGATCCGGCGGCCGGCGCAGGCCTCGGCGGCGCGCTTGTAGACGAAGACCACTGCCGCGGGCCGCCAGATCGCCACCTTCTGCCAGAGCGGGCCGACGCCCGCCCGCAACGTGGCCTCGTCGGCCTCGTCGCGCGGCGACGGAAGCTTCAGGAGGTCGGTGATCCCGTGGCCGGCCGCGACGAGGGCGTCGTCGGCGAGGTCGAGGTCGGTCGCCGGGGGGAGGATCGTGGCGGCGATGAGCCGGCGCCAGAAGGTTCGGCCCAGGCGCCCCTGGTGGTAGTGGCCCGCGGCCACGCTCACCGGCGACGGATTGAGCCCCACGAACAAGAGGCGACCCGGCTGCGGCTCGAGGTCGGCGAGAGTCTCGACGGGGACGCCGTCCAGGATGAGCGTGACGCGGTGGCCCGGCCCGGAATCGGGACGTGTATCGGACGGATCGGGCGGGCGGGGCGTCATCGTCGCAAGGGTAGGGGACCAGGAGGTCAGGCGGGCTCGGGATCCGCGTGCCAGGCGGGGTTCGCGTAGCGGTCGGCGAGGAGGCGGGCCGCGGCGGTCAGCTCGCCGGGCGACCAGGCGGACACGCCGATCGCCGCCGCGGGCGGGGCCGCGGAGGGCGGCGGCACGCCCAAGGTCGCGGAGGGCGTCGAGGCCGCGGACGGCTCCGGGGCCGCCACCGACTCGGAGGGCGGCGGTAAAGGCGGCGGCACGCCCAAGGTCGCGGCGAAGGCCGCGACGACCGCCAGGTCGACCGCCTCCGCGCCGGGCACCGGTCGGCCGGCCGCGCTCAGCTCGCGGGCCAGCGAGGTGACCGTGACGCGGCGGCTCTTTGTCCGCTCCCAGCGGGGATCGCCCCGGGCGCCCGGCCCGGCGCAGGCGCGCCGGAGCGCGTCGAGGTCCGCGTCGACGAGCAGCGTGGCATGAACGAGCAATGCCCGGCCCCCGAGCCACGCGGCGACGCCGCCGAGCTTGGCGGTCGTCCCGTCGGGGTGGTCCACGATGAGGTCGCGCTCGGTCGCCCGGGCGGCCGCGACTCCGAGGGCATGAGCGGCGGCGGCGAGCGGCTCCAGCACGAGCCGGTAGAGGCCGGGGAGCCGGCGGAGCGACGGATCGGCCGCAAAGAGCGCGTCTTCCGGGCGCAGGATCACCGAGACGTTGAGGTTCCCCGGGTCGTGCCAGACGGTCCCGCCCCCGGTGAAGCGGCGGAGGACCGGCGCGTCCAGCGACGCGGCGACGTCGCGGTCCACCTCGGCGGCCCCGAGCTGGAACCGGCCGATCACGACCGCGGGGGCATTGCGCCAGAGGCGCAGCACGGGCGCGGGGGCCGCGGGATCCGCGGCCACGTGCCGCGCGACCGCCTCCTCGCGGGCGAGGTTGGCGCGCGGGTCGCGCTCACCGTCGTCGGGGAGGAGTCGCCAGGCGGGCATGGCCTCAGGGTACCGCGGCTGACCGTGGGAGTCGCCGCATCCTGCCGGTGCCGCGTGGGTTGGCCGGCCCGTTTGCGCCGGATGCAACACCGG
>JBBSAS010000415.1:0-2011 GCA_038252055.1 Candidatus Limnocylindrales bacterium | reverse complement strand
TCCACCGTCTACGTGATGGTCAGCTGCTACGGCGCCGACGCGACGGCCGGTCTCGATCGCTCGCGCTCGGCCGCCGAGGCCGCCGGCGAGCTGACGGTCGACCGCCCGGACCTCGGCGAGGCGGGGTTCGCGATCGTCGACACTTCCTCCGCGACGACCGCGGTCTACTTCCGCCAGGGTGGACTCGTCGCCTACGCCGCGCCGTCGGGCACCGTGGACCCGGCCGATCTCGACGCGATCGCGGCCGCCGTTGCGATCAGCGTGGACCGGGCCCTCGCGGGCGGGACGCCCCCGCCCGCGCCCATCGACGTGCCCGGCGCCCCCACGGATTCCCCTGGGGCAAGCCCCGCCGCGAGCGTGGACGAGGTCGTCCCCGAGCCCAGTCAGGCCGCCCCCGACCTCCTGGCGATGCTCCCGGCCGAGGTGGCGGGGACCGTCCTCGCCCGTGATAGCGCCACCGGCGCCGACATCCTCGGCACCGACGCCGCGAGCCGCGCCCTCGTCGCCTCGCTCACGAGCTTCGGGGCGACGCCCGAGCAGCTGCTCGTGGCCCAGGCGTACGACGAGACGGAGACGATCGACCTCTACCTGCTCGCCTTCCAGCTCCCCGGGACCCCCGCGACGAAGCTCGCGCCGGCGATCATCGATACCTGGCTGCTCGGCGATGCCGCCGGGGTGGACCGGTCCCCGGTCACCCTTGGCGGGCACGAGGTCACGAAGGTGTCGTACGGGGACGGCGGCGCGTCGTCCTACGTCGTCGAGTCCGGCGAGGCCGTGATCGTGGTCGAGACCACGGACCAGGCAGTGGCCACCGAGGCGCTCGCCGCCCTGCCGTAACGGGCCTGGCCGGCCGCGGCGGTGCCGGTTCGGGAATCATGAAGGCCGGGACCCCGTCGGCCCCGGCCTTCGATCTCGCGCGCGGCGCGATCAGGCGATGATCTTGGCCTTGAGCTTCTCGTACTCCTCGGCGCTGATCGCGCCGGCGGCCTTGAGCTGCCCGAGCTTCGTGAGCTCGTCGGCGGTCGACACCTGCGACGCCGCCTTCATCCCGGCCTCGGCGCGGGTCATCTGCTGGATGTCCTGGGCCGTCACCTTCGGGCGCATCAGGATGTAGATGAGCGAGCCGAGGAACGGCAGGACGACGAGCAGGACGAGCCAGATCGCCTTCGACGCACCCGACATGTCGTTGCGCCGGAAGATGTCGGCGAACAAGGTGATGAAGATCCAGATGAACATGAACCAGAAGAAGAGGACGACCATCGACCAGGCGACGTCCCAGAAGCCGATCTTGTCGTCATCGAGCGCGCCGCAGGCGGCGAACAGGAACGGGACCACGGCGAGTGGGAATCGCCAGCGGCACGAGCCGCGTGCTGAGCGCCGTGCGGACGGTGCGAAGACTCATGTTCCCTCCGGTTGGCCTTCCTCGTCGGTCCTGTCGAGCGATGGCAACGACGATCCCCCCGGATCTCTCGCGCGGGACCGGCCCGCTCCGCCCGCGATGGTACACGCTGCGAAACCGATCCTCGAACCCCGTGTCCTCGAACCCCGGGTTGCGGGGCGTCCGATCTGACCTCAGCCGGCGAACCCAGCGGACACCGGCCCCGAGCCGGCACCGGTCTGCTCGATCGCGGCCGTGATCTCGGCGAGGTCAGCCGCGGTGAGATCGAGCGCGGCCGCCGGCAGCCAGCCGTCGACCTGCTCCGGGGACCGGGCTCCCACGATGACGCCCGTGACGCCCGGCCAGGCGATCGCCCAGGCGAGGGCGACGCTCGCGACGGTCGTTCCGTGGCGATCGGCGATCGGGCGGAGGGCGTCGCGGAGGGCGAGGTTTCGGGCCAGCGCGGCCTCCTGGAACTGCTCATCCCCCCGACGCCAGTCGTCCTCGTCGGTTGCCGCGAGGCGCGCCGCGGAGAACGTGTCGGTGAGCAGGCCGGCCTGCATCGGCGAGTAGGGGATCACGCCGGTGCCGTTGGCCGCGCACCAGGGGATGATCTCGGCAGCGACGTCGCGG
>JBBSAS010000414.1:0-2013 GCA_038252055.1 Candidatus Limnocylindrales bacterium | reverse complement strand
CACCGCGACGGCCACCCATGTGCGACCGCGTCTCGGCCAGCCCGCGCCACCGATCCCGTTCGAGCGTTCGACCCGCTGGCTCCGCGGCCGGATCGTGGACCGCCTGCGCGACCTGCCGGCCGACGAGGTCGTCGCATTCGAAGAGGCGATCGGGTCGCACGGCCCGGAGGCGGTCTCCGCCGCGCTCCAGGCACTGGCGCGGGACGGCGTTGTCGATCTCGGGGCCGATGGTCGCGCCTGCCTGCCCGGGCCAGCCAGACCCGCCGTCGAGGCGCTTCGATGACACCGGCGAACGCCGCGATCCGCGCCGAGCCCCGCTCCGTCGGGTCGTCCCGGGCTCGCGACCCCCTCGCGCGCGAGGTCCGGCTCCTCGGCGCGCTCCTGGGCCAGGTCATCGCCGAGCAGGAGGGGATCGAGGCGCTCGAGCTCGTGGAGCGCATCCGCGGGCGGTTGATCGCCCTCCGCCGCCGTGACGATCCCGCCGTTCGGCGCGCCCTCGACCGCGACCTCGGCCGGCTCGACCCCGCCCGACTCGAGATCCTGGCCCACGCGTTCAGCACCTACTTCCAGCTCGCCAACCTCGCCGAGGAGAAGGAGCGCGTGCGGCGGCTTCGCCGCGCCGAGCGGGTCGCCGGCCGGACACCCCTCGGGGATTCGACCGCGGAGGCCGTCGTTCGTCTCGGCGCGTCCTGCACGGACCCGGAGGCCGTCGCCGAGCGGATCGCGACGCTCGAGATCTCGCCGGTCCTCACCGCGCACCCCACCGAGGCGCGTCGGCGCACCGTCCTCCTGGCTCAGCGCCGGATCTACCGGTTGCTCGACGAGCTGGACGACGCGCGGCTGACCCCGGCCGCCGACCTCGAGATCCGGCGGCGGCTCCGGGAGGAGATCACCGTCCTCTGGCGGACCGCCGACCTGCGGGCTGCGCGGCCGACGCCCCTCGACGAGGTCCGCTCGGCGATGGTCTTCTTCGATGCCACGATCTTCCTCGTGACGCCGCGCCTCTACCGGGCGCTCGATGCCGCGACGGATCGGCTGGCGACGGGCCGCGAGGAGGGTCCCGCGGCCGATGTCGGCGAGACCGGAACGCGGCCTGCGAGGGTCCCGGCCTTCCTGCGCTGGGGCTCGTGGATCGGCGGCGACCGCGACGGCCACCCCTACGTCACGGCAGAGACGACGGTCGATGCGCTGCGAATCCAGGCCGACCACGTCCTGCACGCCTACGAGGCCGCCACCACGCGGCTGATGATCGACGTCGCGGCCCGACCGCGCCTCGGGGTGATCCCGGCCGCGATCGGCCGACGGCTGCTGGCCGACTCCGACGATCTCCCCGAGACGATGCGCGAGCTCGGGGAGCGCTTCCCCCGCGAGCCGTATCGGCGGCGCCTCGGGGCGATTGCCGAGCGCCTCCGGCGGACCCGCGCCCACCTCGTGGGATCCCCGGGCCCCCGGGGCGGACGGTACGAGGCGGCGGTCGAGCTGCTCGAGGAGATCGACGAGCTGCGCGACGCGCTCGCGGAGGACGGCCTGACGCGCGTTGCCCACGGCGGCCTCCAGGACTTTCGCTGGCAGGTCGCCACGTTCGGCTTCCACCTCGCCTCGCTCGAGGTCCGCCAGCACAGCGCCGTCCACCGGGCGACGCTCGAGTTGCTCGCCGATCCGGCCCGGCCCCTCGATCGCGAGATGACGCCCGGCGTGACCGCGGGCGAGGTGGTGGCGACGTTCCGGGCGATCGCGGCGGCGCAGCGTCGATTCGGCGAGGCGGCCTGCCACCGGTACGTGATCAGCTTCACCGAGGGAGCCGCCGACGTCGAGGCGGTGCGTACCCTGGCCCGGATCGCAGCCGACGAGTCGATCCCCTCCTCAGCGACGGCCGGTCTCCCGGCCCGGGAACCGGCGCTCGACATCGTCCCGCTCTTCGAGTCGGCCGAGGCGCTCACCTCGGCGCGGGCGATCTTGGCGGCGCTCCTCGCCGACCCTTCGTACCGAGCCCACCTGCGAAGCCGTGGCGAT
>JBBSAS010000413.1:0-2016 GCA_038252055.1 Candidatus Limnocylindrales bacterium | reverse complement strand
GGAGTGGAACACCGTCGCGGCATACGGCCCCTGGACGTCCTCGAAGAAGGTCGCGTCGACCGGGCCGGTCCCGTCGTCGAGGGTGAGGAAGACGACCCGCCGCCCGGAGCGGACCGGCGGGGTCTGGGTGGCGACCTTGACCCCTGCGACCCACACCTCGCTGCGGCTGCGAGCCCGGAGCAGGTCGCGGGAGCGGACCACGCCGAGGGCATCGAGGAGGGGGCCGTAGAACCTCATGACGTGGCTGCTCGCGTCGAGGCCGAGGATGTCGAGCTCGGCCCGGACCCGCTCCGGACCGGTCATCTCCGGCAGCCCGGTGCCGGCGGTGAGCTCGGGCCGGTCGCCGAGGTCGAGGACGAGCTGGCCCGGCGCGCTGGCCCCTCCCGAGCGGCGGCCCGCCGACCGGGACGGCGACCGCCGCGTCGACCGGTCCCAGCGGTCGATCTCGGCGACGTGGAGGAGGACGTCGCGCCGGGTCACCCGGCCGCGGCGGCCGAGCCCGGCGCCGGCGCCGCCCATGCCGTAGAGGCCGTCGAACGCGCCGGCGAGGACGAGCCGCTCGACCACCGGCCGGCTGACCCGGGCCCGGGCCCAGAAGTCGCCGAGGTCGGCGAACGGCTGCCCGGCGACGATCCGGGCGACCTCGTCGGCGCTGATGCCCATGACGTCGGTGAGGGAGAGCCGGATGCCGTAGGCGCTGCCGTCGGGCAGGTCGGGGTGGGCGGGGCGCGGCAGCGGAGGGGAGCCCGGCTCGAGCCGCTCGACCCGGTAGGTCTCGCCGGAGGCGTTGACGTCGAGGGGCAGGACGGCGATGCCGAGGCTGCGGGCGTCGTCGAGGATGAGCCGCCTGGGGTACATCCCCGGGTCGTGGGTGAGCACCCCGGCGAGGAACGCCGCGGGGTGGTGGGCCTTCAGCCACGCCGAGTGGTAGGTCGGCAGCGCGAACGCCGCGGCGTGCGCCTTGCAGAACCCGAACGAGGCGAACGAGGCCAGCACCCCCCAGATCCGGTCGACGTCGGCCGGCGAGTAGCCCCTCGCCCGGGCGGCGGGCCGCCACCACGCCTCGATCTCGGCCTGTCCCGCCGGAGTCCCCATGCTCCGGCGCACCTCGTCGGCCTGGGCGAGGGTGACCCCAGTGGTCTCGGCGACGATCCGCAGGACCTGCTCGTGGAAGACGACGACCCCCTCGGTCTCGGCCAGCGCCGGGACCAGGGTCGGATGGAGGTATGCCGCGGGCCGCCACCCGTGCCGGTGCTCGAGGAACGGGGTGATCATGTCGGACTTGACCGGGCCGGGGCGGAACAGCGAGATGTCGATGACGAGGTCCTCGAAGCGCTCGGGACCGAGCTTGCCGATGAGCTCTCGCTGCCCGGGGCTCTCGATCTGGAAGCAGCCGAGGGTGTGGGTGGTGCGGATCAGCCGGTAGGTCGCCTCGTCGTCGAGCGGCACCTGTGCGGTGTCGTCGAGGTCGACGTGGTGGCCGTCGACGCGGGCGACCTCGGCGACGGCGTAGGCCATCGCCGACTGCATCCGGATCCCGAGGACGTCGAGCTTGAGCAGGCCGAGGGTCTCGACGTCGTCCTTGTCGAACTGGCTCATCGGGAAGCCGAGCCCGCTCGCCTCGACCGGGGTGCGGTCGAGCAGGGTCGCGTTGGACAGGACCACCCCGCTCGGGTGGAGGGCGATGTGCCGGGGCAGCCCGTCGAGGGCCTCGACGAGGTCGAAGAACCTCGACAGGCGGGGGGTGTCCAGGCCCCGCGAGCGCAGCTCGGGCAGGTCGGCGATGGCGTCGCGGGCGTCCCTGGCCCGGATGTGCGGGAAAGCCGTGGCGATCTCGTCGATCTCGTCCGGGGCCATCCCGAGGGCCGCGCCCACGTCACGGACGGCGTGCCGGACCTTGTAGGTGTCCATCATCGACACGCAGGTCACCCGTTCGCTGCCGAACCGGTCGATGACCGCCTGGTAGATCTCGGTGCGCCGGGCGGACTCGACGTCGATGTCGATGTCCGGCAGCTC
>JBBSAS010000412.1:0-2017 GCA_038252055.1 Candidatus Limnocylindrales bacterium | reverse complement strand
TCATGCCGGAGCTCGCCGCCGCGCCCTCGCCGGTCGAGGCACGCCGGGCAGCGGAAGGAGCGGCGGGTTGGCCGCGGCCGCCCGTCGCCGCCGGGCTCCCAGACGATCTCGTCGAGGGCGAGCGTCCGTCCGCAGGTCGGGCAGCGGGTGGCGAACCGGGCGTCGATCGACGCCCGCAGCGTGGCTGTTCCAACCGGGGCGGCGGCGACGGCCTGGAACGCCGCGTCGAGGTGCCGCAGGTCGGGGGCCCGGACCACGACATCGGCCAGGAGCCGCGTCAGCGGCGACGTCTCGATCGAGAGGGCCCGGCGGCCGAGGGCGATCGCGGTGCGGGCCACCCAGCCTCCCCGCCCGAAGGGATCGATGACGACGTCGTCGGGCGCCGAGCCGGCCTCGATCGCCGCCGCGATGACCTCCGGTGGAAGGGCCGGCGCGAGGCGCGCGAAGACCGGGAGCGCCAGCGGCTGGCGGGGTCGACCGGGAAGCTCGCGAGGGGTCATGGGGCCCGATTCTGCCAGGGTCCGGACAGGCCCGGCCGGGTCCTCGGCTACGGCTCCTCGAGCTCGTCGGGCTCCTCCTCGAACGCCTCGTCCGGCGTGACGTCGGCCGGGATGACCCGATCGAGATCCTCGATCTCCTCGTCCTCGACGTCGTCCTCGAGGTCCTCCTCGAGGTCCTCGTCCTCTCGGAGGAGCGTGCCCTTCGTGTACGGCCGCAGGTCGGTGGACTTGGCCGCCGTGGGGAAGCTGACCTTGCCGTAGTTGCTCGGGTCCTGGAAGACCTCGCGGATGATGGTCCGGACATCCTGGGCGCCGAGCGACGTGACGCCGGCGGCGTACTTGTTCCCGTTGGCGATGAGCTTGAGCAGGCGGGCCGCGACCCGCGGCTCGACGATGCCGATCCGGATCCCGTTCGAGATCGCCACCAGCACCTTGCCCTCCGAGATGAGCTCCACGGCGTCGCCGGGGTTCACCTGGGCCAGCACCCGCGGCCGGGCGAGCTCGGTGAGATGGGCGAACCCGGTCTTGCCGGTCTCCTCGACGAAGATCGAGACGGGAGCCTTGCTGCTCGGGTCCGCCGGCACGGTCCGGTCGCCCGCCTCCACGAGAAGGATCTTCAGGCGGTCGATGTTCCGCTCGGCGATCCGGTTCGTCGGGTCGATCGCGAGGGCGCGCTGGTAGTGCTCGCGGGCACCGCCGAGGTCGCCCGCCTCCCAGAGCGCCTTGGCGAGGCGGTTCTCGGCTTCGGCGTCCGGGCCGTGCTCGAGCAGCCTTCGGTTGATCTCGGCGGCCTCGTCCCAGCGAGCGTCGGCGGCCGCGGCGATGGCCTGGTCGACGAGGGTCCGCTTGACCCGGGAGAGGCTCGGGGCGCTCGGCGTCGTCTGTTCGAGCTCAGGAAACGTCACGGAGGGCGGGTCCTTTCGGAGGGCGCAGGGCGCGCGGGATCGGGCGGCGGAGGGCGCCCGACTCCCGTTTGTACACCCCACGAGCCACGGCGTCAAACGTGGCGCGGCAGCGGGCGTGGCCCCGTGGCCGGGCACGGCCCGGCCCGGCGCGGGCCCCTGGCCGGGCGCCCGCCCCCTTCAGCCCTGGCTGGCGAGGTTCCAGGCGACCACGAGCGCCCCGAGCGCCGCGAGCAGGAGGATCTCCCAGACCCAGCGCCCGTTGCGACGGGCGCTGCGGGGAACGCTGCGGTAGGCACTCCAGAGGTAGAGGACGAGCGTGAGGAGCGCCGGGCCCACCAGCCGGGGCAGGCCCATCGCGCGGAGCGCCGCGGCGGCGATCGCGATGACCGCCGCGTACGAGAGCGCCGTCCAGAGCGCACTGCCCGGCCGGGGCCCCTGGAGCGCCGCCAGCCGGTAGCCGAAGATGCCGGCGACGAGGCCGTCGAGGGCAGCGAGGAGTGCCAGGTTGTCGAGGGCCAGGCCCGGCCCGGACGCGGCGTCGCCCGCCGTCAGCGGTTCGACGAGAGCCCCCGGGATCGCCGCGGCGATCCCGGTGAAGGCGAGGAAGGCGAG
>JBBSAS010000411.1:0-2019 GCA_038252055.1 Candidatus Limnocylindrales bacterium | reverse complement strand
GGTGCGGCCGCTCGCGCATCCCGGGGAGGCCCCACCGGTCGCAGAACGCCTCCCATGCCGGCCGGTCGGCGCCGCGCCAGCGGAGCTCGTCCGCCGTCCGTTCGGGGAGCGGCGCGTCGAGGCGCAGGGTGGCGAGGTCGCGGAAGAGGAGCGCGTCCGACCAACGCGCGTCGAGGGTCGCGGCGAGCCGAGAGGCGCCGCGCACCCGTGGCCACGTGCCCAGCGCTGCGTCGCGAATCCCTTCGAGCGAGCCGAAGGTCGCGAGGAGCGTGGCGGCGGTGACCGCCCCGAAGCCCTTGATCCCCGAGAAGCCGTCCGCGGCATCGCCGACGAGGGCGAGCCAATCGGGGATCGCCGCCGGGGCGACGCCCCACTTCGCCTGGACGCCCGCCTCGTCGTACGTCCGGTCGCGGCGCCGGTCGCGGAGGACCACCCGGTCGCCGCGGACCACCTGGGCGAGGTCTTTGTCGGGCGTGCAGACGAGGACCTGCTCGACGGCCGGGTCGCCGGCGAGGCGGGCCGCCGCAGTCGCGAGGGCGTCGTCGGCCTCGAGCTCGACCATCGCCCAGAGCGGGATCCCGAGGGCGGTGATCGCCTCCTCGGCGACCGGGAACTGGGCGAGGAGCTCCGGCGGCGTCCCGGCCTCGGTCTTGTAGCCCGGCCAGAGGTCGTTGCGGAAGGAGCGGATCACCCGGTCGTGGGCACAGCCGACGTGGGTCGCTCCCTCGTCGCGGAGGAGGGCGACCAGCGTTCCGACGAGGCCGGCGACGGCGGTGAGGGGCATCCCTTCGCGGCCGCGAATGGCCGGTCGGGGAGCGTGGTGGGCCCGGAAGAGCTCGTACGTCGCGTCGACGAGGTGGACGCGCACGGCCGCCCGGGGATCGCTCAGGCGGCGTCCGCGCCGCCGCCGGCGATCGCCTCGGCGTGCCGGCTCTCGACGATCTCGCGGAGCCGCTCGAGGTCGGCCTGGAAGATCCCGGCGAGGATCGGCTTCTGGAGCAGCTGGCCGAGGTTCGGGAAGAGCGGCGGCACGAGCTTCTCGTCCCAGCGGACGAGCGTGCGGCGGCCGTCGATCGCTTCGAGCCGGATCCGCCCGGTTCCGGCGTACGTCCCGACGTGGCGGATCCCGAACTCCGTCGGGGGATCGAAGACGTCCACCTCCACCTCGTCGACGATGCCGACCATGAAGATCCGGACGTCGGCCTCGCCCCGGCTGCCGAGCCCGAGCGGTCCCGGCGAGCGGAGGCGGACGGCCTTCATCTCGGCCATCCAGAGCGGCTGGCGCTCGATGTCGGCCACGACCTCCCAGACCTCCTCGATCGGGGCGTCGATCGTGATCGCCATCTTCATCGTCAGGTCGGGTCCTTCCCCCCGGGCGATGAGGCTCCCGAGCAGGCGGTCGGTGACGAGGGCACCGGCCACGCCGGTGATCCCGAGGACGAGGAGGTTCCGAATGCGCATCATGCCGACGGTTCGGCCGAACCGGCCCCGGTGGATTGGCCGACGAGCTCGGCACCCGCTGCCGCCACCTCCGCGAGGGCGCGTTCCCCGTCGCCCGGCTCCAGGTTGACGGCGCGGATCGTGCCGAGGAGGACCCGGGTCTCGAAGCCGAGGGCGATCGCGTCGAGCGCCGTCGCCTTCACGCAGTAGTCGGTCGCGAGGCCGCAGACGACCGCCCGCCGGATCCCGCGATCGCGGAGCAGCCCGTCGAGCTCGGTCGCCACCGTCTCCCCGGAGACGGAATCGCGCATCGTGAAGCCCGAGTAGCCGTCCTCGCCGTTGGCGCCCTTGCGCACCCGCGGCCCGGCGTCCGCGACGAGGCCGGGATGGAGCTCCGAGCCCCACGTGCCGGCGACGCAGTGGACCGGCCAGATGCCGCCGTCCTTCGCGAAGTGGGGTGTCGTCGCGGGATGCCAGTCCTGGGTGTAGACGACGAGCGCGCCCGCCGCCCGCGCGGCCGCGATCTCCGCGTTGATGGCGGGAACGACCTCCGCCCCGCCGGCCACGGACAGGCCGCCC
>JBBSAS010000410.1:0-2021 GCA_038252055.1 Candidatus Limnocylindrales bacterium | reverse complement strand
GGCCCGGATCTGCCAGCGGGCCGAGAACGCGTACGTCGGGATGAACTGCGGCCTCATGGACCAGTTCGCCAGCGCCTGCGGTGTCACCGGGGCGGCGATGCTCCTCGACTGCCGCTCGCTCGCCTGGGAGCCGGTGGCCCTGCCGCTCGCCACCCACGCGCTCGTCGCGATCCACACGGGGTCCACGCGGAGCCTGACGTCGAGCCAGTACAACGCCCGGCGGAGCCAGTGCGAGGCCGCAGTCGCCGCGCTCGCCCGCGACGCCCCCGAGATCCACTCGCTCCGCGACGTGACTCCCGCGATGCTTCCCGGCGTCCAGGACCTCGTCGACGACGAGACGTTCCGGCGCTGCCGCCACATCGTCACGGAGAACGCGCGGGTGAAGGCCACGATCGCGGCCCTTGCGGCCCAGGATCTCGAGGCGGTCGGCCGGCTCTGGGCGGCGAGTCACGACTCGCTGCGCGACGACTACGAGGTCTCCTCGCCCGAGCTCGACGCCCTCGTGGAGATCGCCCAGGCCGTGCCCGGCGTGGCCGCGGCCAGGATGACTGGCGCCGGGTTCGGCGGCTGCACGATCAACCTCGTCGCCCGCGACGCGCTCGACGCGCTTCGTGCCCGCGTCCTTACCAAGTACCCGGGCCGGACCGGGCTGACCCCGCGTGTCTACGCCGTGGAGGCGGTCGCCGGCGCAGGCTTCGCCCCGGAGGACTGACCTCCACCGCCTTCCGGTCCCAAGCCCGAGATCGGGCCCCGGCGATTTCCTCGCTGAACCCCGCCGCCGCACCGGCGACCGGGTTCCTCGGTGATCAGCGGGGGAGCGAGATCTCCGCGAGCGGAACGTCCCAGTGCGCCTCGAGGATCTCGAAGCGGCGCTGCTCCTCCGCCCGGAACGTTTCCTGGTCCGGGTAGAGGCGCTTCGCTATCTCGCCCTCGGAATGGGCCTCCATCGCCGCCCAGTCGCGGTAGACGATCGTGACCTTGAGGTCCCAATCGGCTCGCCCGTCGCCGTGGAAGCGGGGGGCCTGCATCCGGACCCCGACGAACCGCCCCGCGTCGAGCTGCTCGCGGAGGATCGGCCAGTGGTTGCGGAGGAAAAGCTCCACGAACTCGGCGTGGGCCCCCCAACGGGTTCGATAGAAGTAGTCGACCGTGACGGGCTCTCCGGCCATGAGGCACCTCCGGGTATGGCCGCCGCGTCGCGGGCGGCGATGATGACGTCTCTCTCGGCGCGCGGCGAGTCGATCTCGCCCGGGCGTATCCTGCCCCCGGAGCCGATCGTTCGCACGGAGGACGCCCGATGCACGTCACCCTCGTCCACGTCCGGGTCATCCCGGAACGGGTTGCCGACTTCATCGAGGCGACGCGGCCGAACCAGGTCGCCGCCGCCGCCGAGCCCGGCAACGTCCGCTTCGACGTGCTCCAGGCAACCGACGACCCGGCCCGCTTCGTCCTCTACGAGGCCTACGTGGACGGGGCCGCGGCGGCTGCGCACAAGGAGACGCCGCACTACCTGGCGTGGCGGGATGCGGTCGCGCCGATGATGGCGGAGCCGCGGCGCGGCGAGCCGTTCACCGGCCTCTTCCCGAACCGCGAATGAGCCGCACATGAGCCCCGCGGCCGCCGGCGGCGGCGATCGCAGCACGGACGACTGGCCGGCCGCGTTCGGCGTCGCCCGCCTGCCGCGCCTCGTGGTGGGTCGGGGTCGGATCGCCGAGCTGCCCGGCATCGCGGCGGGCTTCGGGCAGCGGGCCCTCGTCGTGACGGGCGCTCGCTCCTTCCGGGAGTCGCCGGCCTGGGATCGACTCGTCGCCGGGCTCGCGGCGGCCGGCGTCGCCTGGGACCACCTCGCGGTCAACGGCGAGCCCTCGCCCGAGATCGTGGACGCAGCGGTGGCGGCGCACCGGGACGAACCGCCCGACGTGGTGGTCGGGATCGGCGGCGGGAGCGCGCTCGACGCGGCGAAGGCGATCGCCGGGCTGCTGCGGAGCGGGACATCGGCGCTCGACCACCTCGAGGGTGTC
>JBBSAS010000409.1:0-2029 GCA_038252055.1 Candidatus Limnocylindrales bacterium | reverse complement strand
TACCATCGGCCGTCGGGCGATGGTCGCCGCCGAACTCGGAGGACCTTCCGTGTCGAGCCGTCGCGTGTCGTCGTCTGGTTTCCCTGCGATCGGACTGCTCGTTGCGATGGCCTTCGTGGCCGGGTGCGGCGGCGGGAGCCTCGATGCGGCGACGGTCGCCTCGAAGGTCAAGTCCGAGTTCGAGTCGCTGACGAAGAACGTCCTCACCGAGATCACCTGCAACGATGGGGCCGCCATCAGCGTCGGCTCGTCGATCACCTGCAAGGGCACGGGCGAGAACGGGCACGGGTACGCATTCGAGGTCACGCTGGAGGACGCAGGCGGAGCCGTCACCTGGTCCTCCGCTGACCTGAACCCCTGATCGCTCGCACGGCCGCCGACCGGGTATCATCGACGCTCGCGCGCCTGTAGCTCAGCGGATAGAGCGTCGGGCTCGTCCCGAATGCCCGGCGTCCCCGCGGACCCGCACATGAAGACCGCGGTCAGTCGGGTCAAGGTCCACTTGCTCGAGATGGTCGTCGGGCTGCAATGGCGCGCCCTCCAGATCGATTCAGCGCGGGGTCGCCGTCGGCAGACCCATCAGCCTCGCCGCGTCGATCATCCGCTCGTCGTAGGTCACGATCGCTTCCAGGTCGTCGCCGACGGCCAGCGCGGTTGCGACATGGATGGCATCGAGCGTCCGGAGCACCTGTGGCTCCAGGGTGCCCGCCACGTCCAGGATCCGGTCGTCGATCGCGATCAGATCGACCCGCCGCAGCCCCTCGCGAACCGTCGCCAGGGCATCCGGACCCAGGTGGCGCACGGCACGCAGGGACTCCGTGCGCAGCAGGGCCGACGACGTCCGGCGAGCAGTGGTACCGGCCACGAACGTCCGAAGGGCCGCCGTTTCCGCCTCTTCGACGACCAGCTTGACGAAGGCCGAGCTATCCAGGTAGAGCGCGCTCACTCAGCCCGCCCCTCCGACACGCGCCGCGACGGCGCGGTGGCATTCAGGGGGAGACGGACGGGCGGGAGGTCGAGGAGGTCGCCCTCCGCTCGCCGAAGGAGGCCCTCGCGCTCCAGTCGGGCAAGACCGGTGGGCATCGATCGCAGCAGGACGGCGACCGGTCGCCCGCGATCGGTGACCTCGACGGTCTCGCCGGCAGCCACTCGTCGGAGGATGGCGCTCGCCTCGCGCCGCAACTCTCGGACCCCAACGCGCTCCATGTGCGACATGGTAGCACACCGACGCCTCGGCGGCGGTCACCCGATGGCGTGGCCGTCGACGGAAGCGCTGAGGGCCGGCTCCTCGCCGGGCGTCCCGCCGGCCGGGCATCGACGCGGGCAGTCGCCGTCAGGCGCTTCCGGGACCGCCGCCTCGCTGGAGAGCTCGCGACCCGGGCGTGTGTCGTCACCGCCGGCGGACCATGCCCTTGTTGGGAGGCGCCCCAGCCAGAACCGCAGTTCCCGGTAGGATCGACGGGCGATGTCGACATTTCCCCAGGGCTGACCGTTGCTCGCGCTTCACGCCACCTGGGCGCTCGACCACCACCTGCACCTCTGGGCCGAGGATGCCGCGGCCTTCGAGGCGCGCCGGCGACGGACCGCACGACGAACCCCCAAGGTCCCTCCCCACCCGTGGGCCGCCCCGGCCGGTGACGTGGCGCGCGCCTTCGAGTCCGCGAACGCCGGCGACGCCGACCTGGCCGGCCGCGCTCGACCGGGCCGGCTGACCCTCTGCCTCCCGGGTGACAAGGCGGCTCCATGGCCCTCTCCACGCATCGCCGCGGCGCCGCAAGGTGACGCGGTGTCGACCGGCGTGGAACCCTGGACGATCCCGACGCTCGCGTTCGATCCGCAAGCGGCGATCCGCCTTCTCCTCGGTGGGACGGGCTGGTCCGGGGAGGCGTTCGGCGACGCGTCCCTCGACCACCTTGCCGCCACAGTCCTGTTCGCGCTGGATGTCGCGGCCCGGGGGCGCTTCCTCCCCGGGCTGGTCCCGACGCGGGATGGCCGGGGCTTCGAGGCACGCTGGCTGCCGGTCCCTGGC
>JBBSAS010000408.1:0-2032 GCA_038252055.1 Candidatus Limnocylindrales bacterium | reverse complement strand
GTCTCCCTCGCCGAGCGCCGCCACCGGCGCGGCCGGGAGGCCGACCCGGGTCGCGGTTCCCTTCCTCGAGATCGACCTGCCGATCGTCGTGCCGAAGAAGACCTCGAGCTTCCCGCTCTGCGACGTCGCCGAGTACTTTCGTCTCCCGGCGTTCCAGCACCCGGGCGCCGGCGGCATCACCTACATCTACGCCCATGCCCGGGAGGGGATGTTCCTTTCGATCCTCGAGGCCTCGAAGCGTCGCAACGGGAAGGAGCTCATCGGCAAGCACGTGATCATCTGGTCGAACGCCAGCCACCGCTACACGTACCGGATCACGAAGGTCCGCCGCCACCAGAAGTCGCTCGACTGGGTCTTCGCGCTGCCCCCGAACTCACTGGTCCTCCAGACGTCCGAGACGCCGTATCGCGACGGGACGAAGGTGATGGTGATCGCCACTCAGGTGGGAGAGCCCGAGATGGTGACCAAGAAGGAGGCCCACCCGGTCGCCAAGCCCAAGGTCTGCGCGGGCTGATGCCGGTTCGAGCTCGCCGCGTCGGCGCGCCGGTCGTCCCGGGGGCCGACCCGTGCTAGGCTCGCCGTCATGACGAGCATCGTGGACGCCACGGGATACCTCTTCACCTCGGAGTCGGTGACCGAGGGTCACCCCGACAAGATGTGCGACCAGATCTCGGACGCGATCCTCGACGCGATCCTCCGTGACGACCCGGACGCCCGGGTCGCCTGCGAGACCGCCACGACGACAGGCCTCGTGGCGGTCCTGGGGGAGATCACGACCACGACGTACGTCGACTTCCAGGCGGTCATCCGCGACACGGTCCGGGAGATCGGGTACACCCGCGCCGACTATGGGTTCGACTACCAGACCTGCGGCGCCTTCGTGAGCGTGAAGGAGCAGTCGCCCGATATCGCCCTCGGGGTGGACGCGGACGACATGGGCGCCGGCGACCAGGGAATGATGTTCGGCTTCGCCTGTCGCGAGACGCCCGAGCTGATGCCGCTCCCGATCGCGCTCGCCCATCGACTGGCTCGCCGCCTCGCCGAGGCGCGCAAGTCGGGCGAGCTGCCGTACCTGCGGCCCGACGGCAAGACGCAGGTCACCGTGGAGTACGACCGGGGTCGCCCCGTCCGGGTCACGAACGTGGTCCTCGCTGCCCAGCACGACCCCGATGCCCCGGTGAGTCTCCGCGACGAGCTCATCGAGCGGGTGATCCTCCCCGTGATCCCGCGCGACCTGCGGGCGACCGACCCGGCGTTCCACGTCAACGCGACCGGGCGATTCGTGATCGGCGGCCCGATGGGCGATGCCGGGGTCACCGGCCGGAAGATCATCGTGGACACGTACGGCGGGATGGCCCGCCATGGAGGCGGCGCGTTCTCCGGCAAGGATCCGACGAAGGTTGATCGATCCGCGTCGTACGCCGCGCGCTGGGTCGCCAAGAACGTCGTCGCGGCCGGCCTCGCGGATCGATTCGAGATCGAGATCGCCTACGGGATCGGGATCGCCCGGCCGCTCTCCGTCTCGATCGAGACGTTCGGGACCGGCCGGGTCCCCGATGAGGCGATCCGGGCGGTCATCGATCGCCACTTCGACCTCCGCCCGGCCTGGATCATCGATGCCCTCGGCCTCCGGGCCCCGATCTACCGCCAGACCGCCGCCTACGGCCACTTCGGGCGGCCCGACCTCGACCTTCCCTGGGAGCGGACGGATCGGGCGGCCCTGCTGGCCGACGAGTGCGGGGTTCCGCTCCCGGAGGCGCATCCCGCCTGACGGAGGCGCGCCCGCCTGACGGAGGCGCGCCCGCCTGACGGCGGCGCGCCCGCCTGACGGCGGCCGGACCCATCGCGCCCGGGACCATCGGCCTCTTCCCATCGCCCGCCCGATCGGGCATGCTCGACGCAGGCGGGTCGGGAGCCCGCCTGAAGGGGAGTTCCCGTGACCGTCCCCGTGGGCCCGATCGCGGTCCGTGGCCGCCCGTCCGCCGGGCGGGTAGCCGCGTGCCCGCGTGCCCGGCGGCTGGTACCGCTTCGG
>JBBSAS010000407.1:0-2034 GCA_038252055.1 Candidatus Limnocylindrales bacterium | reverse complement strand
TCGTCCTCGATCTCCTCGACGACGAGGCGCTCGCGGGTGACCATCATCTCGCCGCGCTCGGGGTCGATCCGGACCCGGACGTCCTCGTTGCCGGGAATGCGGCGATAGGCGGATTCGATGGCGTCCTCGATCGTCCGGATCAGGTGCTCGCGCGGAACGCCCTTCTCCGCGTTGAGCTGGAGGAGGGCGCCGACGAAGTCACGGCTCATGCACGCACCTCCCTGTCCATCTGTCCCGTCCGGTGTCGCCGCGCCCGCCGGACCCGAACAAAAAACGTGGCGGTCAGCCACGTCATGGAGCGGCGCGGTCGTAGTGGCGGCCAGTATAGCGTGCCGGGCCACCGATGGGTCCCGTCTCCACCCAGGGGCACCGACCCACCGGCGCCGACCGTTTCACGCGCCGATCCGGCGCGCCGCCTCAGCGCGAAACGCCTGCCGGTCGCGCGGTACCCGGCCACCGCGTCGCGACGTAGTCTTCGAGCAGGGCGATGAACCGCTCCACGATGTCGTCGCCGCGGAACGTGTCGTGGAGCTGCCCGTCCACGAACACCGGAGCCACCGGCGCCTCGAACGTGCCCGGGAGCGAGATCCCGAGATCGGCGTGCTTGCTTTCGCCCGGGCCGTTGACCACGCAGCCCATCACCGCGACCGTCAGCTCCTCGACGCCCGGGTGCTCGGTGCGCCAGGCCGGCATCCGCTGGCGGATGTGCGCCGTGATGTCGCGGGCCATCTCCTGGAAGAAGACCGAGGTCGTGCGGCCGCAGCCCGGGCATGCGGAAACCTGGGGCATGAAGCTCCGGAGGCCGAGCGACTGGAGGACCTGCTGGGCGACCTCGACCTCGAGCTCGCGACCGGCGCCGGGCTCGGGCGTGAGAGAGACTCGGATCGTGTCCCCGATCCCCTCGGCGAGGAGGATCGCGAGGCCGGCCGTGGAGGCGACGATCCCTTTCATTCCCATCCCGGCCTCGGTCAGGCCGAGGTGGAGCGGGTAGTCGCAGCGCGTCGCCAGGAGACGGTAGACGTCCACGAGGTCGCGAACACCGGAGACCTTGGCGCTGACGATGATCCGGTCGTGGCCGAGGCCGGTCTCCTCGGCGAGCTCGGCCGAGCGGAGGGCCGACTGGAGCATCGCCTCGATCATCACCTCGCGGGCGTCCCGGGGCGCAGGGAGCCGCGCGTTCTCCTCCATGAGGGTCGTGAGGAGAGCCTGGTCGAGCGATCCCCAGTTGACCCCGATTCGGACCGGGCGATCGTGCTCGACCGCGACCCGCACGATCGTCGCGAAGTTCTCGTCGTGGCGCTTGCCGCCGACGTTGCCGGGATTGATCCGGTATTTCGCCAGCGCCCGGGCCATGGCCGGGTGCTCGACGAGCAGCTGGTGGCCGTTGTAGTGGAAGTCGCCCACGATCGGGGTCTCGAAGCCGAGATCACGGACCTTGCGCACGATCTCCGGCACTGCGGCCGCGGCGGCGTCGGTATTGACGGTCACCCGGACCAGCTGCGAGCCGGCCCGGGCGAGGCCGGCGACCTGGAGCGCCGTCGCGTCGGCGTCAGCCGTGTCGGTGTTCGTCATCGACTGGACGACGACCGGGTGGGCGCTCCCGACGAGGACGCCACCGACGTCCACCGGCGGCGTGGAGCGCCGGGCGGGCCGCCGGGCGTCCGAACCCGTCACGGCGTGCCGCCGCCCACCTGGCGGGCGATGTCGAAGTACGTGATCCAGATCAGGAACCCGAAGAGGAAGACGAAGCCCACGAGGTACGTCAGGCGCTCGGCGGTCAGGCCCGCTTCAGCGGAGGGCCCCTGGACGTCCACCCCGACGGCCCGGAGAAGCCGCCGACCTCCGCCGAGGATCGACCGGAGAACGAGAAGGAGCATCCGGCCGCCGTCGAGGGGCGGGAAGGGCAGGACGTTCACGAGGGCGAGGTTCGCCGACAGGAGGCCGGCGAGGTAGAGGGTGAAGATCGGCCCGAGCTGCCAGAAGACGTCGCCGACCTGGGCGGCGATCCCGACCGGGCCGGAGACCGGCGGGGCC
>JBBSAS010000406.1:0-2036 GCA_038252055.1 Candidatus Limnocylindrales bacterium | reverse complement strand
TACGCGGCGGCGAGCGGCCCGGTCCTCGCCCGCGGCCTCGCCTTCGTGGCGCTCTTCGCGCTCGTGCCCGCGCTGCTCGTCGTCATCTCGATTGCCGGCTTCATCGTCCGCGACGCCGCCGTCCGGGACGAGATCGTCGCCTTCGTGGCGGACCAGCTGCCGCCGCTCGCTCCACTGATCGAGGAGATCCTGCGGAACGTCGGCGACCTCGCCGCGACGACGGGGCTCATCAGCCTCGTCCTCCTCGTCTGGTCGGCGAGCGGGGTCGTGCGCGCGCTCGACGGTGCGTTCCGCGTCGTCTTCGAGGACGACGGCGAGGGTCGGACCCCGCTCCGCGACGTGGCGGCCGTGGCGGTCGTGGCCGGCGGGGTCTTCGGAACGGCGTTCCTCCTTGCCCTGGTCACGCTTCCGGGGCCGGTGAGCGGCACGTTCGGCGTTCCCGGGCCGGCCGTGGGAGCGATCGGGTCCGTCGCCGGGATCACCGCCCTGATCGGCCTTGCCTACCGGTTCGTCCCGCGTCCCTGGCCGCGCTGGCGATCGCTCGGTCTTCCGGCTCTCGTCGTCGGGATCACGATGTGGCTCCTCACCTCGGCGTTCAGCCTCCTCGCGCCGCTCCTGTTCGGCTCCGCGGAGCTCTACGGGGCCTTCGCCGCGCTTTTCCTCGGCCTGATCTGGCTCGGCTACCTCACCCAGCTCCTGCTGCTCGGGGCGGCCTGGGTGGCCGAGCGCGACCGGCGCGCGCGGGCGCCATCGGTCGGCAGCGCCGAGGCCCCCGGCCTCTGACGACGACGGTCGGTGACCGCGTCGCCGGTCGACGCGTCAGCCCTGGCGTGTCCCGCAGCGCCGGCAGAAGCGGGCGTTGGCCGACAGGGAGAGGCCGCAGCTCACGCAGGTCTGGACCGCGGGGGCCGGACCGGGGGCCTGGGCGGGCGAACCGAGGACCTGCTCGCTGCTCGCCGCCCAGACGGCGGCGGTTTCTGGACGCGACGTGGCGAGCCGGGCCGCCCAGGCGGCGGCTGCGGGGGGAACGTCGCCGGGTCCCGGCGGAGGCGGTGCGGGCCATGCGACCGGCGGTGCCGCCGGAGCCGAAGGTGTCCCCGGGGCCGAGGCCCCCGGCTGCGCCGCGTCCGGTGCGACCATCCTCCACGTTGGCTGCTCGACGACGTCGGCGGGCTGGGCGGATTCGGGCGTGGCCGCCTGCGGGGCAGGGGCACCCGGTGGCGCCGGGACGACATCCGGTGGGGCCGGAACGATCTCCGGTGGGGCCGGAACGATCTCCGGTTGCACCGGGAGCGGCTGCTGCGGGATGGCCGCCACCGTGGGCTCGGGCGCGACTGTCGCGGCCGCTTCGGGGACCTGGAGTGCTGGCTCAGGCCCCGGGAGTGCGGGCTCGGAGTCCGGGAGCGCCGGCTCCGGTTCGGGACGCGCGGGCGCGGATGCCGCGATGGGCTCCGCGGCGGTGGCTGGAGCGGCCGCGGGAGGGGGCGGTTCGGTGGCCGGCGCCGGCGACGCCGCGGCCGCTTCGGGGATCGCCGGCTCCGCAGCGGCGGGGGCGGGAGGTGTCGCCTCGCCGGCAGGTTTCGTCGGTCGGAAGCGCCGGAAGAGGCTTCGGGTCTGTCGTTGTGCTTCTTCGGCGCGATCGACCGTGGGGGGCTCCGCGAATGGCACCTCGGGCGCCACGGGGGACACGACGGGCGCGACCTCGGACACGACGGGCGCCGCCGCCGTCGCCTCGGGAAGCGCTTCGTCCCCGAGTCCCGCTGCGGTCGCCGGGAGGTCGGGCCCGGAGATTGCCTCCTGGTTTGCCGCGAGCTCGGTCACCACCGGCGCGACGTTGGGCCCGACCTCGGCGGTAACGGGCGCAGCCTCCATTGGCTCGGGACCAGCCTCGGCCATCGCGGGTGCCAGGTCCTCGGGCGCGGGCATCGTCACCGGCGCGGGGGCGTCTGCCTCGACGTCGGGCTCACCGTCGGTCTGGCGCTCGAGCTGCTCGGGCTCGGGTGCGGTCGGTTCGAGCTGGGCGGACAGCGCACGTT
>JBBSAS010000405.1:0-2037 GCA_038252055.1 Candidatus Limnocylindrales bacterium | reverse complement strand
TCGGTCGACTACGAGGTCGCGATTCCCGAGCCCCGCTACCGGCCGTTCGCGTGGGTTGCCGCGCTGCTCGCCGTGGGCGCCGTCGTCGCTGCCGTCATCGGCGTGGTCACCGGCCTCTTCGCGGTTCTCATCGGCGGGGCCGTCACGGCGCTCGTCGCGGTCCTCCTCGCCGCGTTCGCCCGGGATCGCCGGCGCTCGGCCTTCGACCTGCGGAAGCAGCGGCAGCTCCGCGCTCACGAGATCTCGCGCCGCCTCCGCGGTCGCTCCCAGCTCCAGGATGATCTCCGCAAGGGGGAAGAGGACCTGGCCGCGCAGCTCGCCGCGCTGGGCGTCGCCACTGCGGCCGAGGCCGGCGACCTCCTGGCTCGCGAAGAGGCCCACGTGGGGTCGATCGAGCGCGGCCGCGCCCAGCTGGACGGGCTCGTCGGCAAGGAGCCCACGCAAACCCTCCCCGCGATCCGCGACGCGGCCGCCCTCGAGATCGATCAGAAGACGGGCGCCCTGGAGGCATTGGGACCGATCGCGAAGGAACCCCGCGCCCGCGAGCGCCTCGAGGTCGAGATCCGCGACCAGGAGGCCGCCCTCGAGCGCGCCCGCGACGACGAGGCTGCGGCCCGTGCTCGCGTCGAGCAGAACCCGGCCGACGCGGAGCGGACCGCCGCCGACGCCGAGCGCCTCGCGGCCGCGGAGCTGGGGCTGGCGGCGCTCCAGCGGCGTCAGCGGATCTACCAGAAGGCGCTTGACGCGATCGGTCGCGCCGAGGCGGCCACGATGCGAACGGCCACGCGTTATCTCGAGCAGCGGATGCGGGGCGACCTGGCCCGGCTCACCGGTGGACGGTACCGGCGGGTACGGGTGGACGACGCGACCCTCGACATCTCGGTCTTCGCCCCGGAGCGCGGCGACTGGGTCCGCCTGGAGGAGCTCTCCCAGGGCACGCTCGACCTCGGCTACCTCGCGGCGCGCCTGGGCCTCGTGCGGCTCGTCACCCAGGATCGCCGGCCTCCGCTCCTCTTCGACGACCCGTTCGTGACGTTCGACGACGATCGAGCCGCCCGGGCCATGGCCATGCTCCGGGACCTCGGGGCCGACTTCCAGGTCATCTACCTCACGACGTCCGCCCGCTACGACGACGCGGCCGATCGCGTCGTGGAAATCCCCGGTCCCACGGCCGTCGACGCCGGGGCCGACGAGGAGACCGAGCCCACCCCGGTCGCCGGCTGACGGCAGCCCGGCCGCTGCGGTGCCCACCGACCTCTTCGCCGCGCTGGGCGGTCTCGCCGCCGCCATCGCCTGGGGCGCCGCCGATTTCGGTGGCGGACTGGCCACGAAGCGACTGCCTGCCTTCCTCGCGGTCCTCGGCAGCCAGGGCGTCGGCCTCGCCGGCGTCGTCGTCGGCGTCCTGCTGTTCGGAGAGGCGATGCCGTCGGTCGCATCGACCGCCTGGGCCGCCGTTGCGGGCATCTTCGGGGCGCTCGGCCTGGCCGGTCTCTACCGCGCCCTTGCCGACGGGAGGATGGGGACCGTGGCGCCCATCACGGGCGTCCTTGCGGCGGCCATCCCGGTCGCGGTCGGGATCGCGATGGCCGGTGCCCCGGGACCCGTCCGCCTGATCGGGTTCGGCGTGGGGCTCCTCGCGATCGTCCTCGCCTCGGCCGCGGACGACGGGACGACTGGCCGTGGCGGGATCCTTCTCGCCGTCGGCGCCGGCCTCTCCTTCGGGATGTTCTACACCTGCATCGGCCAGGTCACCGAGGGCCTCCTGGCGCCGCTCGCGATCTCCCGCGCCTCGTCCGTGATCCTCGTGCTCGTCATCGTCGTGGCCGGTCGGGCACCCGCGCGGGCGGCGGCCCGGGTCGGGTCCCGGACGCTGGCCCTCGTCGCTCTCGTCGGCGTGCTGGACCTTGCCGGGAACACCGCTTTCCTCCTGGCCGCCCAGTCGGGGGGCCTCGCGCTCGCGGCTGTCCTCGGGTCGCTCTACCCGGTTGCCACCGTCGTCCTCGCCGCCGCGCTCCTCCGGGAGCCGATCGGCCGGCT
>JBBSAS010000404.1:0-2040 GCA_038252055.1 Candidatus Limnocylindrales bacterium | reverse complement strand
TCCATCAGCCTCCAGCGAACCTGGTAGCCGGTGGCGCCGAGGTTGTCCTTGGCCGTCCAGGCCACCTTCACGGCGGCCCGGCTCCGGCTGGGAACCGTGAGGGACGTCATCGAGGGGACCGCGTCGTCGGGCAGGATCGACATCGCGTACGTGATGTTGTTGAGGTACGTGAGGTGCCGCGAGCTGCCCTCGGTCGTTCCCAGCCAGTGGGCCGATGCCGAGCTCACGGTGGTGTAGCCGGCGGCGTCGTAGCGGACCAGGAGCGAAGCGTACGCCTGCACGCTGGCGAGCCAGGTCGGGTATTTCGCGTACGTGTAGCCGTTGCCGGGCGCGTACGGCACCGCGCCGTAGGGCGCCTCCCACGAGTAGTAGAGGATGTTCCCCCAGTTGCGGGTCACGGTGGCGTAGCCCCGCGTCCCGGAGTGGCTCTCGGCGTGGAACGTGCCGAGGGCGAACGCGGGGTTGACGCTGGACGCGACGAGCGTCCGGTAGATCGCGGCGCCCTCCGGGAGGGCGGGCGATCCCTGCGACCGCAGGCGATCGACGAACGAGGCTTCGGTCAGGGTCGGGCCGGCGAGGATGCGATCGGCCGCATGGGGGACGTTCGGCGGCGGCGGACAGAGCGACCGGTCGAGGATCCCGGCCGCACCGGCCGTCCGTCCCGTCGCGTCCGTGATCGAGACGGTCACGCTCTGGGTGGTAATCGAGCAGTTGTTCGTGAGGGTGACGGTGGCCGAGGACGCGCTCGTCGAGCCGCTGCTCGCCACGACGTCACGGACCGAGAACGTGTACTGCCACGGCGCCACGGCGTTCGTCGGGGTCGCGGTGACCCTCACCTTCGCCGTGTTCGTGGCGGGGTCGTACGAGGACGCCTGCTGGGTCAGCGAGACCGTGGGGGCCGGCGGCGGGGGTGGGGTGGGGGTGGGCGTTGGCGTCGGGACCGGCGTCGGCGTGGGGCTGGGTGTCGGTGTCGGGTCCGGGGGTGGCGTGGGAGTCGGGGTGGGGGTGGGCGTCGGCGTTGGAAGCGGCTCCGCGACAGTGTCACCGCCGGCCGGCGCGAGCGGGTCGCCCGCGAGCCCGGGCGTGGGAGTCGGCACAGGCGTTGGCGACGGGGTGCCGGCCGGCTCGGCGGCGACCGCGGTCGCGACGGTCGAGAGGGCGAGCAGGAAGCCGACGAGGGCCGGGCCGAGGCGGCGAAGGGCATGGTCCGAGCGGGTCATGGCACGTCCGTGATCGGGGAGGAGGGCCGAATCCTCCCCCGAACGGCCTCGGCCGTCAAGGCGACGATGGTCCCGGGGAATCGTCGCCCCGGGGTCACGCCCAGGAGATGGCCTGGGCCGCGGCGCGGGCCCGGGCGAGCGCAGCGTCGAGGTCGGCCGCGCCGGCCACCGTCAGGTGGCCCATCTTCCGCCGCTCGAAGACGCGTCGCTTGTCGTAGAGGTGGACGTGGGCCAGGCGGTCGGCGAGAGCGCCCGCCACCCCGGTCGGGCGTGCCGCCCGCAACGCTCCCGTGCCCAGGAGGTTGACCATCGCCGTCGGGCCGTGCGCCGTCGGATCGCCGAGCGGCAGGCCGCAGATCGACCGGACGTGCTGCTCGAACTGGCTGGTCCGGGCGCCCTCGATCGTCCAGTGGCCGGAGTTGTGAACGCGCGGGGCAAGCTCGTTCACCGCGAGCGAGCCGTCCCGGAGAAGGAAGAGCTCCGCCGTCACGACGCCGACGAGATCGAGCGCCTCGGCGATCCGGGCGCCGATCCCGCGCGCCGCCTCCGCGACGGCCCTGGGGACGGGTGCAGGCGCGAGCGATTCGACGAGGATGCCGGCGTCGTGGCGGTTGGCCGCGATCGGGAACGTCGCGAGCGTCCCGTCGAGGGCGCGCGCCGTGATGACCGAGAGCTCACCGGCGAAGTCGAGCTCCCGCTCGGCCAGGAGCGCGGTGCCGGCCGGCCGGCCAAGCCGCTCGAGGGCCCCCCGAACCTGCCCGGCGTCGCCGATCCGGAGCTGACTCCGGCCGTCGTAGCCACCGATCGGGGCCTTGAGGCG
>JBBSAS010000403.1:0-2040 GCA_038252055.1 Candidatus Limnocylindrales bacterium | reverse complement strand
CTGCCCGAGACTCCCGAGGAACTTGCGGAAAAGCCCGACTTCGCCCGCGGCGAGCGGACGCTGCCCGAGACTCCCGAGGAACTTGCGGAAAAGCCCGACTTCGCCCGCGGCGAGCGCACGGAGCTCCCGAAGGCCTGACGCAGCCGCTCGTCGCCGAATCGGGGACGCGCGTGCGCATTACGCTCCCGACCCGGCGGTCGGCAGCCGACCGTGTCCGCACGAGCCGGGCCTTCCCTGGCCGCTAGTCCGACGGGCGGTCGAGGGCCTTGAGCTTGGCGACCTTCGGAGTCGATCGTCCGCCCTCGAACTCCGACGCGAGCCAGTGATCCACGATGCTCTTGGCCACCTCTGGGCCGATCACCCGGCTGCCGAGGCAGGGGACCTGCGCATCGGACGAGAGCGCGAGTCCCGACGTCAAGTCGGGATCCCGCAGCAGATCTCGCGCGAGGGTCTTCGGCTACACTCCCGGCGCGGCCATGCCGGCACGGCGCCGGGCGGCCGAATCCCCTGGAGCCGCATGCCTTCGTGACGCCCGCGATCCGACCAGGTTCGCCCGCTGGCGAGGGCTTTCGGCCGGACCTTGAGGGACTGCGAGCCGTCGCGGTTGCCCTCGTCGTCCTCTACCACGCCGCCGTCCCTGGCTTCGCCGGTGGCTACGTCGGCGTCGACGTCTTCTTCGTCCTCTCCGGGTTCCTGATCACCGGGCTCCTCCTCCGCGAGGTCCGCCGGACCGGCACGGTTTCGCTGCCGAGCTTCTATGCGCGCCGTGCCCGCCGCCTGCTGCCCGCGTCGGCGCTCGTCCTCCTCGTGACCGTCGTCGCGTCCGTCTTCCTCATGCCGCCCCTGCGCGTGCCCGACGTTGCTGGCGACGCCTCGGCCGCCGCCCTCTACGTCTCGAACATCCGGTTCGCCCTGCAGGCCACGGACTACCTCCAGGCGGAGATGGCGCCCTCGCCGATCCTTCACTTCTGGTCCCTCGGCGTGGAGGAGCAGTTCTACATCTTCTGGCCGGCGACCGTGCTCCTGCTTGCGCGCGGCCGGGGCGACGTCGGCCGGCGGATCGGCATCGCCGTGGCGGTCATCTCGGTCGTGTCCTTCGCCCTCGCCCTCTGGCTCACGAGCGCCAACCAGCCGTGGGCGTTCTTCTCCCTGCCGACGCGGGCCTGGGAGCTGGGCCTCGGCGCGTCCCTTGCCGTGGGCACCGGCCAGCTCGCCAGGATCCCCGAGCGGCCGGGCGCCGTGATGGCGTGGGTCGGCCTTGCGATGGTCGCCCTGTCCGGAATGGTCCTGAGCACCGCCACCCCGTTCCCGGGTGTAGCCGCCCTGCTGCCGACGGTCGGCAGCGCTTTCGTCATCGCCGGTGGCTTCCGCCAGGGCGCGCTCGCCCCCGGGCGCTGGCTCTCCACCGCGGTGCCGCGGTTCGTGGGCCGGATCTCGTACTCCCTCTACCTTTGGCACTGGCCGCTGCTCATCCTTCCCGCGGTCGCCCTCGACATGCGGTTGCCCTGGTGGGCACGGGGCGCCCTCGTCCTCCTCGCGGTGGGCCTCGCCGCGGCCACCCAGCGCTGGGTCGAGGATCCGCTCCGCCACGGGCGGGGGATCGGCACCGTTCCCCGGCGCAACCTCGCGATGGCCGGCGCGCTCACGCTGGTGGTCGCGACGGTATCTCTCGGGATCGGGGCGAGGACGGCGGTCGCGCTCCAGGGCAGTGCAAGCGCCAGCCTCACTGTGGACGAGCAGCAGCTCGACGCCATCCTCCGGGCGGCCGCAAGCGCCACCCCGACGGACGCGCACGCCATCGGGACAACGTCACCCGCTGGCTCTCCGGGCGGGCCGGGATCGTTGCCGCCGACGGTCGGGGGTCCCGTCCCGGCAGGCCTCCGGCCATCGTTGGCCGACGCCCGCGCCGACAAGCCGGTGACGTACGCGGACGGCTGTCATGCTGCGAAGGAGGAGACCGTCGCCCGCACCTGTCCGTACGGCGACACGGCGTCGACCACGACCGTGGTCCTCTTCGGCGACAGCCACGCCGCGAGCTGG
>JBBSAS010000402.1:0-2048 GCA_038252055.1 Candidatus Limnocylindrales bacterium | reverse complement strand
GGCGGCGTCCATGAGCGCGATTCCGGTGCCGATCGCGATCACGGTGCCGATGGGGGGCGCCGGTGACGCTCGGCGAGCTCTGTGACCGCCATCGGCGCATCGCGCTCGACGCGAACGTCTTCGTCTATCTCTTCGAGGGCGAAGGATCCCTTGCGCGCAGCTCGGCCGCGGTGATCGACGCTATCTCGATCGGCCGCGCAACCGGCATCACCGCCTCGATCACGCTGGCGGAAGTCGTCGTCGGGCCGGTGGCGGCCGGTGACGAGACGATGGCCGAGCGGTACGTCGAGGCGATCAGCTCGATCGAGCATTTCCACGTCGTCCCGGCGACGGCGGAGATCGCCGCCGAGGCGGGCGTGCTCCGCGGCCGGACGAAGATGACGCTCGCGGACGCGATCCACGTCGCGACCGCTCGGGTTGCCGGCGCCTCCGCCTTCGTCACGAACGATCGACGGGTTCGCGCGACGGGCGAGGTGGAGATCGTCTGCCTCGGCGAGCTCACCGCCTGACGGCGACGCCGACCGCGTGCCGGCGAGCATGCTCGCCTCGGCAGAGACGTGGGGGTGCGCGGCCATCGCTCCGGGCGATCGCGGTGGGTCCGTTCCAGCGTGGGAATGCCACGAACCCGCGACTTCGCTGCATCTCTGAGCGTGGACACCCCGATTCTCATCGGAGATCGCGATGGAAGTGGCTTGGACCCGCGGGCGGCGAGGGCGCGTGGCGGCGGGCGCGTGGCGGCGGGTGCGTGTAGCTCCGGGTGGCTGGTGTCGGGCACCGCGCGCCGCGAGGGCGCCGAAGAGGTGATGGTGCAGGTGCCTGACCCGGGTCAGCGGAACCCGGGTCAGCGGAACCAGTCGGCGGAGAGGCGGAGGTTCCGGCCGGCGACCGGTCGCGAGGCGGCCGTTCGAAGCGTGTAGCGTCCGGCCCGGAGCGAGCTGATCGCGAGGCCCGCGTACCCGATCCCGCGTGCCTCGGCCACGGCGCGCCCGCGGCTGTCGTAGAGGCGAACGACGAGCGATGTGCCGGCGGGGCCCCGCACGCGGGCAACGAACGGGCTCGAGCGGCGTAGCGTGATCGTCCGGCCCACGGACCGGATCGCCGACGACATCACCCGCGACGCGCGCACGGATTCGAGGCGCCGGGTGTTCGCCACGAGCACGTGGGTGAGGGTCGCGCCGACCCGCAGCCCGCTGTCGGTCCCGTACGCCGACCAGCGATGGATCCCGTCGGCGACGTCCCTCGAGTTCCAGGTGACCACGTCCGCCGGGCCGCGCCGAAGCCGGAGGTATCGCCCGTCCTTATAGACGCGCGTCGCGATGATCGGCGAGGCATCGGTGGCGGAGAACGAGAGCCGCACCGACCCACGGACGACGCCCCCCTCGGCGACGTCCGAGATCCGGACCACGGGTGACACGCCGTCAGATGCCGGCACGGACACGGACGCGACCGCGCGGTCCACCCGCACCAGGCCGGCACCGGTCCCGGGGTCGGGGCCGGGCGATCCGAGGTCGATCGCGCCGCCGACGAGCGCGGCCTCCACCTGGTCGGGCGTCAGCGAGGGATTGCGGGCAAGGACGAGGGCGGCGGCAGCCGAGACGAACGGGGTCGCCATCGACGTCCCCGAGCCGTAGCCGTAGTCGGCGGAAGCCCAGGTCGGCAGCGTCGAGAGGATCGAGGTGCCGGGTGCGGCCAGGTCGATCTCGGGGCCGGTGTTGCTGTACGTGGCCGTGGCATAGCGATCCGGGGACCCGGGGGCTCCCGGGGAGCCGGCATCGGTGACCGCGGCAACCGCGAGCGTCGGACCGTAGGCCGCCGGCTGGCTCACGCCGGGGTCCGCGGTTCCGGAGCGATGGTTCCCAGCTGCGGCGACCACCACTACGCCCTTCGCACGCGCCGCGTCGATCGCCGAGTCGAGGACCGGGCTCGCGCTGGCGCCCCCGAGGCTCATGTTGATGACACGCGCGCCGCGGGCGACGGCCCAGGTCATCCCGTTGGCGACAGCGACGTCCCAGATGCTCCCGTTGTCGTTCATCACCTTGACCGGCATG
>JBBSAS010000401.1:0-2051 GCA_038252055.1 Candidatus Limnocylindrales bacterium | reverse complement strand
GGGGTGACCTTGCCGATCGAAGCGGCGAGTTCCGGGAACGTCGTCTGGCCGAGCTTGACCGTCTGGAACGCGAGGTCGGCGACCTTGTCGACCGCGCCCTGGCTGGTATCGCCGTAAGCCTTGGTGACCGCCGAGAGGAGGTTGACAGAGTCCTCTGTCGAGGCGACACCCGCGACGGCCGCCTTGTTGGCTGTCTCGAGGAACGCGAATACGTTGTCCTGCGGGACCCCGGCGGACAGCGCCTGGTACAGCGCCGGGATGACTTCGTCGGTCGTCCGTCCCGTCGCGCGCGAGAACGCCTCGACGTCCTGCTCCATCTTGCCCATGGCGTCTTTCGTGATCCCGGGCAGGAGCGTGAACACCTCGTTCATGCTCTCCTGGAACCCGCTGAACTCCTGGACGCCACCGGCGACGAACGCGCCGATGGCAGCGCCGCCGACGGTCGCCGCCTTCTTCATCCCGACCGAGAGCTTCTGATTGAGCGTCTTGGCGCCCGCGGTGCCCGCCTGATCGGCAGCCTTGTTGACGTCGAGGATGAGCCCGGCACCGATGGCGCGGAGCACGAAGAAGAGATCGCCGATGTTAGCGATGGCCAGGCCCTCCCACCATTAGTTCGTCTCCCCCGGTCCCCTGGACACGCTGGACGGGAAGTCGCGCATGAGCTGGGCGAGGCCGCGCGCGGCGGACACCCGGCGGTGCACTGGATCGGGCTGGACGTACGAGGGGAGGGTCAGGTCTGGCAGCCGGTCAACGGTTACGGCGACGGTGCGCAGGAGGGATTGCTGCACGCCGTCCCGGACGCCGACGTACAGTTCGGTGAGCCGGTTACGGCTCTCCCGCTCCATGCGCTGCTGCCCGGCCGCCCAGAACACGTCTAGCTGCTCCGGGTCGAGGCGCGAGCGGACCGCTTCCGGGTCGAGGCCCCAATGGGCGAGGGCCCATTCGTAGAGTTCGGCTGGACCAACCGGACGGCTTTGGCCATGAGGTCCATCTGCATCGTTCCCACCACCATGTCCGCCGCGTTGCCGAAAGGGAAGGCGTTGCCCGCCATCTGTCTTGCCACCTCCGCGAGCTCGGAGGGATCGGCGTTCTCCTCGATCCACTCCCGGCCGCCGAGCGCGCCGGTGCGGTCGTAGGCCACGATCAGGTCCAGGAGGCCAGCGAGGCTCACCTGGGCGATGATCGCGAAGCCGTTGTCGGGATCCGACTCGTGGTCGGAGGGGGTGAGGTCGTCGAGCTTGCGGGCCCATTCGGGGACGTACTTCGCCTTGAGCGTGGGCAGCGATCGCTCGCTGCCCCCGATCACGACCCTGAGAACGCCGATCGCGACGTCCTCAGGCAATCGCTCTGTCATCGGATCAGGCCGGGACGTACAGGCGCCAGGCCGGCAGGGACAGGTCCGCGCCGTTCTTGCGAGCCCCGAGCGAGACCTTCACGGCCGCCATCTTCTCATCGCCAAACGCGATCTCGACCGTGTCGGTCTTGGAAATCGCGCGGTAGAGATACAACTCGAAGTACGCGGAGGGCGACTGGCCCACGAGGCACCAGTCGTTGTACGCCGTGAGCGGCTGCCGACGGACGGTGCCCGGCGTGAGGGCCGTCTTGCCGTCGCCGTCGGTCTGGATGATGACCACGCCCGAGGCGTGCGCCTGGAGGAGCGGATCGCGGAACGTGATGCCGGTGCCGCCGACGCCGATCGTCCCGACGGTGTCGATCTTGCGGTACTCGCGGAGGCCGCCGGCCACGACGTCGATGCCGACGTACATGCCGGCCGTGAGGGCGGCGACGGCCGCTACCCTGAGGTTCGTGGCGCCGACCACGGATGCCGCCGCGAGGGTGGAGGTGTAGCCCGCACCCGTCTCGGTGACGACTCCGGCGGTGGACGTGACGCCGAGCAGCGCCAGGGCGAGCTTCGGGCCCGCGATCTCGGGAAGGGTGAACTCGGCCTCGGCGGACTGCTTGGACACATAGTCCATCTCGGCGATCTCGGACATGACGCCATTGAAGTCGAGCGAGGGGTTGAAGGTGGACTGGCCGATCTTGAACGTCGC
>JBBSAS010000400.1:0-2059 GCA_038252055.1 Candidatus Limnocylindrales bacterium | reverse complement strand
GTCCCAGTAGAGCTGGGCGGCCATCGCCCACAGGACGTTGAGCCAGAACGCGGTCATCGCGCCACCGAGGACGGCGAAGCCGATGTAGGCCTCGGGCGCCCCGAGGGCCCGGTAGATGAGGGCGAACGCGCACGTCGAGAGGAACGGCATCGCGAGCTCGAAGAAGATCCACGACTTCTCGCGGAGGCTGCCCCGGACCCGCGGGTAGGCCCGCCCCACGATGGCGCGCAGATTCGTCGCGACGACCCGGCGGGGCTCCCAATCAGCCGCCGCGGCGGGACTCGACGCCGGGTCGTGGACGTAGGCCCCGGCCGGAGGCCGGGACGCGCCGACGGTGCCGGACGGCTCGATCATCCGTCCACCGTCCCGGCCGCGCCTGGCTCCCGCTCGGGCTCGCTCGCTTCGTCGAAACCCCGGCCGACGAGCTCCACGAAGACATCCTCGAGGGTGGGCTCCGACTTCTGGAGCCCGCGCAGGTGGGCGCCCGCCGCAGCGAGGGCCGCGACGACGCCCGCGAGCGCACCGTCGTCGGCGAGCACGAGGCTGACGATGAGGCCGCTGCCGCCGTCCACCGGTACGCCGGCGGTGCTCTCGGTGGCCGTGAGCACGCCCGGGACGCGCGCCAGCGCGGCCACCCCGTCGGGGAGATGATCCACCTCGATCCGGAAGAGCGACTCCTTCCGAACCCGGCGCTTGAGCTCGGCCGGGGTGCCGAGGGCGAGGATCCGGCCGCGGTCCACGATCGCGACGCGGTCGCACAGCTCGTCCGCCTCGGCCATGTAGTGCGTGGTCAGGAGGGCGGTCCGCCCGGGGAGCGCGGCCCGCCAGGAGAGGAAGTGCTGGCGCACGTCGCGGGCGGCCCCGACGTCGAGGCCGAGGGTCGGTTCGTCGAGGAAGAGGATCCACGGGTCGTTGACGAGGCCCCGCGCCAGGTTCAGCTTCTGGCGCTGGCCGGTCGAGAGTGCGCTGACCCGCTGGAGGCGCTGCTCCGAGAGGCCGACGAGGTCGATGAGCTCGTCGCAGCGTCGCCAGCCCTCCCGCGAGCCGAGGCCGTAGAACTGGCTGAACATCCAGAGCTGCTCGCGAACCGTGAGGATCCCGTACCCGGACTGCTCGCCGCCGGCCACCATGTTCATGACCCGCCGGATTCGCACGGTCTCGGTCACGACGTCGAAGCCCGCCACACGGGCGATGCCGCTCGTCGGCAGGAGGAGCGTCGTGAGGATCTTGATGAGGGTCGTCTTGCCGGCGCCGTTCGGTCCGAGCAGGCCGAAGAGCTCGCCGGCGGGGATCTCGAGGTCCACCCCGTCGAGCGCGGTGATCGGGCTCGGCTTCGCCTTGTAGACGCGCCGCAACTCGCGCGCCTCGATGGCGATGTCGGGCGATCCGCCGGTCACGGGGCGACGACGCGGGCGAGGAGCACGGCCAGCCGGCCGGCCACCCGTGCATCGTGGACGATGAGGGCGGTGTTGGCGCGGACGGATCGGCCGGCGGTCAGGTCGCCCACCCGCCGCAGGACCCACGGCGTCAGGGCCGGCCCGTGGATACCCGCGGCATCGGCCTCGGCCGTGGCCCGTGCGATCGCGGCGACGGCCTCCGCGCGGGGCAGCTCTTCTCCCTCGGGAACCGGCACGCAGGCGAGGACTCCCGTCCCGAGGAGGGCCAGATGGAGGGCGGCCAGGCTGGCGGCCGCGGCCTCGTCCGGCACGGACTGCGGCGCCGGGATCCCCGAGCGGCGGGAGAAGAAGCCCGGCAGCTCCTCGGTCCCGATCGCCACGACCGGCACGCCCCGACTCTCCAGGACCTCGAGGGTCGCCGGCACGTCGAGGATCGCCTTGGGCCCGGCGCAGACGACGAGGACCGGCGTCCGGGCCAGCTCCTCGAGGTCCACCGAGACGTCGAGGCTCGGCGCGTGGACCCGGTTGTCGGCGCCGGTCGAGGGCTCGAACGCACCGGGATGGACACCCCCGATCCCGCCCGTGGCGAAGACGCGGATCCCGGCAGCATGTGCGGCGAGCATCGTCGCGGAGACGGTCGTGGCGCCCCAGCCGACCGCGGC
>JBBSAS010000399.1:0-2059 GCA_038252055.1 Candidatus Limnocylindrales bacterium | reverse complement strand
TCGTATGCCCGCCGGAAGTCGGGGATCCGCTCCTCGAGCTCGGCGATCATCGCCGGATCGACCGGCACGTCCATCCGCGGGGTGGGCACGATGCCGCTGGCGTTGAAGCGCACCTGCCAGGGGTAGGGGATCGTCATGCTGACCTCGCCCCCGACGAGCTCGGTCCAGTGGAGCCGATGGCGATACGCGGCGGCGAGGAGGCGGGAGCGGTATCGGCGCTCGCGGAAGATGCCGTAGGCGCGCTTGAAGGCAGCAATGCCCGCCCAGTTCGGGGCGTCCGGATGGACGGCGAGGTTGTCCCGCTCGACGACGAGCTTCATCCAGTCGTCGAGGCGGCCGATCATGATCGTCACGATCGGGGTCATCGAAGTGACGTCGTTGCCGGCCGCCGCTCGGCGGTCGAGGCCGCGTTCCACCGCCTCCGCCGCGGCGATCGCCTGGGGCACCGTGAAGCTGACCGTGGCGTTGATGTTGACGCCCCGGAAGGTGGCCTCCTCCATTGCCGCGATCCCGGCCGCCGTGGCCGGGAACTTCACCTGCATGTTCGGGCCGAGGCCGGCGAAGTGGACAGCCTGCTCGACCATCCGGGCCGGGTCGCGATGGTTCGCCGGGTTCGTCTGGACCGACAGCCGGCCGTACCGGCCCTCGGACTGCTCAAAGACCGGCTGGAGGACCGAGGCGCCCCGGATGGCGATCTCGTCGGTGATCGCCCAGGTCAGCTCGACCTCGGACCAGGTCGGGTTCGCGGCGGCCATCTCGAGAACGCGCGGCGCCCAGTGGGCCTTCTCGTTCTTCATGACGTCGAGCACGATGCTCGGGTTCGAGGTCGCGCCGGACGCGCCGCGCTCGACGGCATAGACGAGCTCGTCGAAGGCGCAGGAGTCGTTCCAGTACTGGGTCGGGGTCTCCTGCGTCATCCGGAGAAGGGGGCTCTGGGCCGCGGTCGTCATCTGCTCGTCACCTCTGCCAGTATCGTTGTCAACGCATATAATCGATGATCGATGAGGAAACCGCAAGTCGTGCTCGGGTCCGGATCACCGCCCGCGAAGGGCGCCCATTGGGAGCGACTGGCACTTGACTGGGCCGGCCCCGGTGCTATCCTCAACAATCGATTATCGACTATTCGAGCCGCTCGTCTGCTCCGGCAGGACGCTCGATCGCCGCACGCCGGAATGGGCATGATCCCACCGTCGGGCCGAGGCCGCATCGGCCGGAGCTGGTGTCGAGGTGCCGGGTACCGCGGAGGCGGGGCGGGGGCTCGCATCGATGGCCGGTCACCACAACGCACGCGTCCCAGGGGAGGTGGCGAGACAGAGAGCATGCGGCGCTTCACGCGGGTTACCCGCCCGGCCGGGGGGTCCGGCCGGTCATGTCGCCCGGAGCGGCGACAGAGCGAGTAGTTGGAGACGAACGCAGTGGCACTCAAGGAAGAAGTCCTGGGCCAGTTCCTCGGTAACGAGAAGTTCCCGATCGAATGGGCCTCGGAGACGGAGAAGCTTCTCTTCTGGGTCTACGACGACCTGCACTGTCCGCATCCCCTCAGCCCGATGTACGAGGACATCGGCGGCTGGTGGATGAGCTGCGACCACATGTTCCGGCGCTTCGGCACGCCGTTCGCGACCGACTGGATCCTCAAGAACGTCAACGGCTGGTGCTACACGGCGGCCGTTCCGGCCGAGGCGGGCCTGAGCCCGACGGTCTTCTCGCAGGAGTACGGCTCGACGTACCACGCCCGCGTACCGCTTGATCCCGCGTACGCGGACAAGATCGGCGCCTACCTCGGCGCCGTCCTGCCGACGTACGGCAACGAGTTCGCGACGTGGTGGAACGAGCGCCTCGTCCCCGAGATGCAGCGCAACTTCGACTACATCGAGGGCAAGCTCGACCAGCAGGATGCCATGGACATCATGCAGCTGGCCTGCCTGCTCGAGGACATGATCGACATCCACGATCGCCACTGGAAGATCCACTGGATGCTGAACTTCGCGCAGCTGAGCGCGACGCTCAACCTCCGGGCGGTCATGGAGAAGACCCACGGCAAGATCAACGAGCAGCTCCT
>JBBSAS010000398.1:0-2060 GCA_038252055.1 Candidatus Limnocylindrales bacterium | reverse complement strand
CCACGGCAGATACGGGCGTCGCGACTTGCCGCCGACGGCGACGGGGCGCCCCTTCTCGAAGAGCGCGCCGGTCGGGCAGACCTGGACGCACTTGCCGCAGCTCGTGCAGGTGGTGGATTCGCCCCAGGGGATCCCCATGTCGGTCTGGACGCGGGTCTCGATGCCCCGGTGCATGACGTCCCAGGTGTGGGCGCCTTCGATCTCGTCGCAGACGCGGACACAGCGCAGGCAGAGGATGCAGCGGTTGTGGTCGATCGCGAAGAGCCGGTGGCTGGCGTCGATGTCGAGCTTCGGGCTGACCGGCGGGAGGTCGAAGTGGGTGAGCCCCAGCTCCTCCGCCGTGTCCTGGAGCTCGCAGTGGTTGTTCGCCACGCAGACCGAGCAGATGTGGTTGCGCTCCACGAAGAGCATCTCGGTGATCGCGCGGCGGTACTCGAGGAGGCGGTCCGAGTGGGCCGTGACCTCCATCCCCTCGACGACCTTCGTCATGCACGAGGCCGCCAGCTTCGGGGAGCCGGTGATCTCGACCATGCAGAGCCGGCAGGCGGCGCGGTCGCTGATCCCGTCGAGGTGGCAGAGCGTCGGGATGTCGATCCCGTTCTCGCGGGCCACCTCGAGGACGGTGGCACCCTCCGCTCCGGCGACGTCTTTGCCGTCGATCCGCAGGGTGTAGACGGTGGTCATGCCATCACCTCCGCCGGCTGCTCGATCGCGCAGACGCCGGCGGGACAGACACGGTCCACGATGTGGGCCATGTACTCGTCCCGGAAGTACCGGAGCGTGCTGAAGATCGGGTTGGGGGCTCCCTGGCCGAGGCCGCAGAGCGCTGTCTTCTGGACGATGCCCGCGAGGCGCTCCAGCTGGGCGAGGTCGTCCAGCGTGGCCCGGCCGCGGGTGATCAGGTCGAGGAGCATCCACATCTCGGTGGTGCCGACCCGGCAGGGGGTGCACTTGCCGCACGACTCGTCGCGGCAGAAGTCCTGGAAGTACTTGGCCACGTCCACCATGCACGAGGTGTCGTCCATGACGATGAGGCCGCCGGAGCCGATGAACGACCCGACGCCGATGAGCGACTCGTAGTCGACCGGCATGTCGAGGAACTGGGCGGGGATGCAGCCGCCGGAGGGGCCGCCGGTCTGGACGGCCTTGAAGGGCCGCCCGTCGATGATCCCGCTGCCGATGTCGTAGACGATCTCGCGGAGGGTCATCCCCATCGGGACCTCCACGAGGCCGGTGTTCACGATCCGGCCGGCGAGCGCGAAGACCTTCGTTCCTTTGCTCTTCTCGGTCCCGATCGAGGCGTACCACTCGGGGCCCTTGCGGAGGATCGTCGGGACGCTGGCGAACGACTCGACGTTGTTGATGAGGGTGGGCTGGCCCCACAGGCCGGCGACGGCCGGGTACGGGGGGCGCGGTCGCGGGGTGCCGCGGCGGCCCTCGACGGACGCGATGAGGGCGGTCTCCTCGCCACAGACGAACGCGCCGGCGCCGAGGCGGACCTGGATGTCGAACGCGAAGCCGCTGTCGGCAATCGCCGTGCCCAGGTAGCCGGACCGCTGGGCGGTCCGGATCGCCGCCCGGAGACGGGCGACCGCGAGCGGGTACTCCGCGCGGCAGTAGACGTAGCCCTCGGTCGCATGGACGGCGAATGCGGCGATCGTCATTCCCTCGAGGACCCGATACGGGTCGCTCTCGAGGACGCTGCGATCCATGAACGCCCCGGGGTCGCCCTCGTCGGCGTTGCAGATGACGTACTTCTGCGTCCCCTGGGCCTTCGCTACCGTGGTCCACTTCAGGCCCGTCGGATAGCCGGCGCCGCCGCGACCGCGGAGGCCGCTGCGGGTGATCTCGTCGCGGACCTCGGCGGAGGTCATCGTCGAAAGGACACGGCGGAGGGACTCGTAGCCGCCCCGCTCGAGGTAGTCGTCGAGGTTCTCGGGGTCGATCCGGCCGAAGTTCTCGGTCGCGACCCGGAACTGCTTCTCGAAGAACGGCCCCTGGGGCTGCGGCGTGTCGGTGGGCTTCACCTTCTTGAGCGCGGCGACGACGGCGTCCACGTT
>JBBSAS010000397.1:0-2060 GCA_038252055.1 Candidatus Limnocylindrales bacterium | reverse complement strand
GCTCCTCGTGTCGGGCGACCGGCGCCGTCCCGTGCCGGGCCCCCTGAATCACGAAGGCCGGACCAGCGGGCCCGACCTTCGCATCCGATCCGACGGAAGCTAGACGGACGTGCCGACGCTCGAGAGGATCTTCGAGACCTGGCTGCCCAGGAAGATGAGGGCGACGATCGCGACGATCGCGATGAGGGCGAGGATGAGGGCGTACTCGGCGAGGCCCTGCCCCTCCTCGTCGCGATGAAGGATGCCAAGAACGTAGTCGATGATCGCCATGGAGACCTCCGGATGAGTGCACACCCCGAAAGTGGGGCATCGCGGAGAGTAGCGCGGCCGACCCCCAACGGCAAATAGCCTCTTCGTACCAGTCTGGCGCGGGACCTCCGGTGTCAGCCGAGCGCCGTACCTCCCAGCCAGCCGGTCTTCTCCACCTCGGAGCCGATGAGGCTCAGGACGAAGGCGAGCTGCGGACGAAAGACAACCAGCACGACAGCGGCGACGAGGAGGGCGAGGGCCAGGATCACCCCGAACTCGACGATTCCCTGGCCGGTCGCCCGGCCGGCCCGCGTCATGCGACCGGCGCGGCCGACGGCAGCGGGATGCGGACGGTCAGGGCATGGCCGTCGGTGGCGATCTCGAGCCGTCCGCCCACCGCGGACGCCCGGTCGCCGAGCTCCCGCCGGATTGCCGTCGTCAGCATCGCCCGGCGCTCCCGCTCGGCGTTCCGCGATCGCCGCTCCTCCGCCATCTCGCGGAGCATCGGCGGCATGTCGTCGGGGAGCTCCTCCTCCGGCACCGCGGGCCCTGGCGGCATCTCGGCCCGGACCTCCACCTCGAGCGCATCGCCCCAGTCGAGGATCAGGGCAACGGCGTCGGGCTGGCCGGCCACGAACGCCCCCACCGCCTCGTCCGCGATCCGGAAGATCGCGCTCTCCAGCGGCCCCGGCAGGCGCCGGTCGGGGCCGCTGGAGACAAAGGTCACCGTCACCTCCGACCTGCGGCTCCGGTCCCGGGCCACACGCCGGAGGGTGGGCACGAGCCCCAGGTCGTCGAGGACCATCGGGCGCACGTCGAAGACGAACGTCTTTGTCGCCTCCAGGGTGCGCTGGACCATCGCCACGAGCTCCCGGACCTCCGCGGCCGCGGCCTCCGGGTCACGGCCCACGAGGCGGTCCACGATCTGCGCCTGGAGGACGAGGTTCGCGAGGCCCTGGACGGGGCCGTCGTGGATCGCCCGGGCGAGCTCGCGCCGGAGGTTCTCCTGGGCATCCGGGGAGAGGTGGCCCGGCACGGGCGTCGCGGCACCCCCCCCTTCGAGGGTCGCAACGAGCGGCCGCAGGCGGGCGAGCATGTCGCGCGACCGCTCAAGGATTCGCTCCTTGCCGGCCAGGACGTCGAGCTGGGACTCCATGACCGCCGCGCGTCGCGTCAGGGTCACGAGCTGGGCGTACGCCTCGACCATCTCGGCGCCGCCCTCGGCCGGGCCCGCCTCGCCCGGACTCGTCGCGGCTGGCCGCCCGGACTCCATGACGGCGATCCGCTCGGCAGCCTGGACCCGTTTCTGCTCGTGCCGGGTCGCCTCGGTTCGCGACTGGCCCACGAGAATCTGGATCTCTGCGAGCTCGCGCTCGAGCGTCGCCAGCTCATCGTCGAGCCCGGCCGCGAGCGCGATGAGCGCGGCAGCGGGATCAGCGACCGGCTGGGCGACGGGATCGGCCCCGGTGGCTGTCTCGGACATCGTCGGCGATCAGTCTTCCGGCATCCGGATCCAGCCCTGGCGCATCGCGTACACCACGGCCTGGGTCCGGTCGTTGACGGCCAGCTTCCGGAGGATCGAGCTCATGTGGTTCTTCACCGTCTGCTCGCTGATCGAGAGCTGGTAGGCGACCTGCTTGTTCGTCATCCCCTGGGCGATGTTGTCGAGAATCTCCACCTCCCGCGGGGAGAGCGGGGCGAAGATCGGGGCCGCCTCCTGGCCGTAGATCGCCAGCTCCCGGAACTCCTTGAGGACGCGCGAGGCGACCGCCGGCCGGGCGAAGACCTTGTCGTTGATGAGGAACTCGCCG
>JBBSAS010000396.1:0-2063 GCA_038252055.1 Candidatus Limnocylindrales bacterium | reverse complement strand
TCCTCGCGGTCGGTGAGGATCGGCACGAGCGGGGTCACCGCCGCGCCTCGGTGTCGGGCGGGGTTGCGTCCACGTTGGGATCGGGGGTCATCCGACGAGCCCCAGCGGCGTCTGTGCGTTCCGGGCGAGCGCCTGTTGCAGATACTCCGGGCTCAGGTCGATGCCCACGCCACGGCGTCCGAGCGCCTGCGCCACGAGCAGCGTGGTCCCGCTCCACGTCCAGCGGCTCTGCGGGCTGGGCGCGGGCGGCGGGAAGGTCGGCAATGACCGCATCCCGGTCGACCCATGGCTCGGCCAGATCGGCCATGTGCAAGAGGTCTCGCAGGTCGTCTGACGTCGCCTTGCCGACGAGGATCGCCGGTTGTCCGTCCGGATCACGACTCGATCCCCAGCATCGCCACGAGGCGCGCTGTCTGGGCGGCCCGAGCGGCGGCCCGAGCGGCGTCCCCAGCGGCGGCCCGAGCGGCGTCCCCAGCGGCGGCCCGAGCGGCGTCCCGAGCGGCGGCCCCAGCGGCGGCCCCAGCGGCGGCCCGAGCGGCGTCCCAAGCGGCGGCCCGAGCGGCGTCCCAAGCGGCGGCCCGAGCGGCGTCCCAAGCGGCGTCCCAAGCGGCGGCCCAAGCGGCGTCCCCAGCGGCGGCCCCAGCGGCGGCCCGAGCGGCGTCCCAAGCGGCGTCCCAAGCGGCGGCCCAAGCGGCGTCCAGCTCCTCCCCGGTCGCCTCGCCGTCGGCGTAGCGCCGGACAACGGCGATCGTTGCGGCGCAGATGGCACGCTCCGGCTCAGGGACCAGGCGCAGCACGTCCTCCGCGCAATCGGCTGCGAAATGGCGGGCGCTGCGGTCGTTCCACGTCTCGATGATCCGTGTGAGGCGGGCGCGGCGGGTGCCGCACTTGTCGTCATCCTCGACGACCTCGCCGTCCACCTCGACCTCCGCGATGACGGGGCCGAGCCAAAGGGAGATCTGGTCGGCGCGGAGGATGTGCAGGACGCGACTCGTGCACAGGTCGGCCGGGGCCAGCGGGCGCTCGACGGGGCGCTTGACGCTCACCCACTCGCCGGGCGTCCACGTGCCGTCCGGCGATTTGACCGGGAGCGGCCAGCGACCGTAGCCCTGCGGCGTGGTGCCGTCGGGGTTGATGACCTTGAACCACGCGGTCACGGCTTGTCCTCCAGTCTGGTGAGCGCCGTCTCGGCGGCGGACATCGCGGATTCCCACTCGTCGTTGTCCATGCCCGGCTGGTTGCCGAGTCGGACGATCTCCCGGAGGGCGTCGGCGATGGCGAGGAGGGCGGGGAGTGCGTTGACCATCAGGGCCACGTCCTCCGGGCTGGTGAACGACGAGTCGCCGGCGGCGTTCTCCAGCCACCAGCCGTACCTCGCCTTGTCGCCGGACTCGACGGCGTGGAACGGGCCGGGCTCCAGCCCTTCGGTGAGGGCATCGAGGGTGGCGCGGAGGGCGGCGCGAGCGCCCGACTCCTTGATCCGGTGTGATCGGGAGTGTTCGAGATACGGCTGCCGCCCGTCGTCTCGATCCTCGCTGCACCCCCACCACCAGACCTTGCTCGGTAACTTGCCGGTTTGACCGTCGTAGTGCGGCTCTCCGGCATAGGACAGTCGGCGCGCCATGTGGCTGCCGCACGCGGTGCAGTAGCGATTGACGCCGCGCACCTTCATGGCTTGGCTCCTTCGATGGCGTCCTCACGCTCACGCTCCACGTCCACGCCCTCTGGCCTGTTGAGCGCATCGGCTACCCGGTCGGCCATCTCGCTACTGCGGAGTACCCAGATCTGTTCCCAGCGATCGCCCGTCGGCTCGTGATAGACCTCCACGGCGTAGACCGTCTCGCTGCGTCCGTTGCCAAACTGGAGGTAGCGAGCCCCGACGTTTTGAGCGTGTAGATCGGTCATCGTCCCTGCGGCCCGGTGCAGGACATCTGCCAGCGTCTCGCGATCACCCATGACGGGCCACCAGCGCCACCAGCAGGGCCAGCCCGCCGAGGATGACGACCCACGCCAGCCCGGCGAGGATCACGCCGACGAGGCAGCCACGGGCCGGACGGAGGCTG
>JBBSAS010000395.1:0-2063 GCA_038252055.1 Candidatus Limnocylindrales bacterium | reverse complement strand
GCGGGGCGTGCTTCCGGGGGGGATCCTCGTCGTGACGGTCCTCTCGAACGGCGGGCTCGAGGCGGCGCTCCACGCCGCCGGCGCGCGCGTGGTCCGGACGCCGGTCGGCGACAAGTACATTCTCGAGGGGATGCTCGTCACCGGTGCCGGGCTCGGCGGCGAGAAGAGCGGGCACGTCATCGTCCTCGAGCACGCGAGCACCGGCGATGGAGTCCTCACCGGGCTCGAGCTCCTCGGGATCCTCGGGCGGACGGGCCGCCAGGTCGACGAGCTCGCGGCGGCGATCCCGCTCTTCCCCCAGGAGCAGCGGGCGATCCGCGTCCGCCGAAAGGAGCAGTGGGAGGCGGACCCGGTCCTCGGGAGCGCGATCGCGGACGCCGAGCTGCGGCTCGGCGCGCAGGGCCGCGTGCTCGTCCGGCCGTCGGGAACCGAGCCGGCGCTCCGGGTGATGGTCGAGGGGCCCGATGGGAGCCTCGTCCGTGAGCTGGCGGACGCGTTGGCCTCGCTGGCGGGGGAGCGCCTACACTAGGTCGCTCCGGGACGGGCGTCGGCACGTGGCCGTGGGCAGGGAGGCGGGCGAACGGCATGTGCGGGATCGTCGGGTACACCGGGTGGCGAGCGGCCGGCCCGATCCTCCTCGAGGGTCTGCGGCGGCTCGAGTACCGCGGCTACGATTCGGCTGGGATCGCCCTCGTGACCGCCGACGGCGAGCTCTTCGTGGAGAAGCGCGCGGGCAAGCTCGGCAACCTCGCGGCTGCGCTGGCCGAGCGGATGCCCGCCGCGACCCTCGGACTCGGCCACACCCGGTGGGCGACGCACGGGCGGCCGAACGACCTCAACGCGCATCCCCACTCCGATTGCACCGGCGACATCACGGTGATCCACAACGGGATCATCGAGAACTTCCGGGAGCTCCGCGACGGCCTCGAGGCGCGCGGTCACGTCCTGGCCTCCGAGACCGACACCGAGGCGCTCGCCCACCTCGTCGAGGAGGCCTACCGGGGCGATCTCGCCGCGGCCGTCCGGGAGGCCCTCGCGCGCGCCGACGGCGCCTACGCGGTCGGGGTCATCCATCGGGCCGAGCCCGACCGGCTCGTGGGCGGGCGACGGAACGTCCCCCTCGTCGTCGGGGTCGGCGACGGCGAGGCCTTCCTCGCCTCGGACGTCGCGCCGATCCTCGCCCACACGAACCGGGTGATCTTCCTCGAGGAGGGCGACGTGGCCGACCTCCGGCCCGGCTCGATCGCGATCACGGACGGGGAGGGGCGCCCCCGGCAGCGGCCGGTGACGGAGATCAGCTGGACGCCGGAAGCCGCCGAGAAGGACGGCTTCGCCCACTTCATGCTCAAGGAGATCCACGAGCAGCCGCAGGCGCTGCGGCAGTGCATCGCGGGACGGCTCGGCTCAGATGGCACCCTCAGGGTCGATGAGCTGGAGCCGCTCGCCGATGCGCTCCGGCAGATCCGCCGCGTCGAGCTTGTCGCCTGTGGGACGGCTTCCTACGCGGCGCTCGTCGGGGCCTCACTCCTGGAGCGCTGGTCCGGCCTTCCCGCCCGGGTGACCGTCGGCTCGGAGTTCCGCTACAGCCCCCCGCCCCTCGATCCGACGACGCTCGTGATCGCGGTCTCCCAGTCGGGAGAGACCGCCGACACGATCGCCCCGACGCGGTACGCGCGGACCCGCGGCTGTCCGATCGTGGCGATCACGAACACGGTTGGCTCGGCCCTCACGCGCGAGGCCGACGCGGTCCTCTTCCTCCAGGCCGGCCCGGAGATGGCCGTGGCCGCGTCGAAGACGTTCACGACCCAGGTCGCCACGCTCGTCATGCTTGCCGCGGCGGTCGCCAAGACGCGCGGCACCCTTCCGACCGGCGAGGAGCGCGCTCTCGTGGGGGCCCTCCGGGACCTGCCCGAGGCGGCGCAACGCGCGCTCGAGTTGGCCGCCCGGGTCGACTTCCCGGGCCTCGCCGCGCGCTACGCCCGGAGCCGGGGCTTCATGTTCATCGGCCGCGGGGCGACCTATCCGGCGGCCCTCGAGGGCGCTCTCAAGCTCAAGGAGGTCAG
>JBBSAS010000394.1:0-2067 GCA_038252055.1 Candidatus Limnocylindrales bacterium | reverse complement strand
TCGCCAGCTCCCGGAACTCCTTGAGGACGCGCGAGGCGACCGCCGGCCGGGCGAAGACCTTGTCGTTGATGAGGAACTCGCCGGCGGCGACCCGGCGGATGATCGTGACGAGGTCGTCGGGCCCGACGTCCTTGAGGATGACCGCGGCCGCGCCGGCCCGGATCGCCTGGAAGAGCGCCTCCTCGTCCTCGTCGGAGGCCAGGATGATGATCCCCGTCGCCGGCAGGTCGCGCTTGATTCGCTGGGTGGCTTCGATCCCGCCCGGGGCGGGCAGCGAGAGGTCCATGAGGATGATCGAGGGGTTCGTCTCGAGAGCCACGTCGTGGGCGCTCCGCCCGTCCTCGGCCTCGCCGACGATCTCCACGTCGGGCTCCCGCTCCAGAATCGCCCGCATCCCCACGCGGACGAGCGCGTGGTCGTCCACGAGGACGAGCCGGATCCGGTCGTCAAGGTTGCGCCGATCGGGGCCGCCCCGTCGCCGGTCAGGGCCGTTGTACGTCATCCGTTGCCTCCTCCCCCGACGGGGATTGCCAGTCTCACCAGGGTCCCGTCCGCGGGCCGCGAACGGATCTCGAACCTGCCGCGGACGAGCTCCGCCCGCTCTCGCATGAACTGGATCCCGAACGTCCGGCGAGCCGGGCTCGCCGCGTCGCCGGGATCGAAGCCGCGCCCGTCGTCGCGGACCTCCAGCGTCCACCATCCGTCCAGGAGCCGCGTGGTCACGCGCACCGCATGCGCCGCGGCGTGCTTGCGGACGTTCTGGAGCGCCTCCTGGACCACCCGGAGGACCACCACCTGCTGCCCCTCGTCGAGGGCCTCCGGCGGCGCGGCGATCTCCACTTCCACCGGGATCCCGGCGAGCGTGGCGAGGGTCTCGCCGGCGTCGCGGATCGCGCCGTCGAGGCCCACCTCCTCGAGGATCGGCGGCCGCAGCAGGCCGATGAAGGCGCGCACCTGGTCGAGGTCGCGGCGGAGGCGCGCATCGAGACGGCGGAGCTCCCCGCGGGCGGCCTCCTCGTCGCGATCGAGCAGCTTCCCGATGTACTCCACGGCGAAGATCGCGTTCGCCAGGGCCTGCGCCGGGCCGTCGTGGACCTCCTGCGCCAGGCGCGACCGCTCGGTCTCGCGCGCCTCCACGATCCGCGCCTGGAGGTCGGACGTCATCTCCGCGCTCATCTGGCGGCCAGTATACGAGCCGCTCACGGGCAGGAGACCCGGAAGACCCGGAACTCGTCGGCACCGGTGCCGGCGGGCGCCGGAAGCGTGACCTCCTCGAAGCAGGCCGCGCCCGCGCCGCCGTCGGCGAGGACCGCCGGCCACGAGGCGTGGTCGCCGTCCACGACGAGCAGCTCGGCTCCGAAGGCCGCCGCAAGGTCGGCAACGTCGGCGGGACCCTCATCGGGCAGCGCCAGGGCCGGGATCCGCCCGGTCTCCGAGATCCAGATCGGGTGGTTCGCGATGATCGGGTGGGATCCGTCCACCGCCAGGCCGGCCCGGTCCATCCGGCCCAGGAGGTCGGCATAGCGCGTCTCCGTCCCCGCCGCGTTCGACCCGTAGGCCGTGATCCCGGCCACCGTGAAGAGGACGGCGCCCAGGCCCAGGAAGAACGGCCCCAGCCAGGCCACGGGCCGCGTCCATCCCCGCTTCCGGCCGACCCACGCGAGCCCCGCGTCGAGGCCTCCGACTGCCGCCACGAGGAGGAGCACCTGCACCGGCGCCGACGCGTGGAGGAAGGTCCCCCACGTCGTCGCGACCGGGAAGAGGAGGGTCGTGATCCAGAAGAGCAGGAGGGAGAGGACGAGGAGCGGCCGGAGCGCGGCCGCCCAGCCGACCGCGAGGAGTCCCGCGAGGCCCACGAGCGGGACCGGGAAGCCCGGCACGAGGAGGACGCCCCCGAGATTGTGGAGGAACCCGTCCGCTCGCTGGCTCATCCAGGTCCCCGGCCCCGCGTCGAGGTAGCGGGCGAGCGTCGGTGGGTGGTTCCAGGCGAAGATGTCGAAGCCGGACAGCGAGAACGCGTTCGTCACCGCCTGGCCCGGCAGCGGCGAGCCGAAGACGAGCCAGTCG
>JBBSAS010000393.1:0-2069 GCA_038252055.1 Candidatus Limnocylindrales bacterium | reverse complement strand
GCCGGGACCGAGAACCACGGCTTCGGTGCCTGGGCCGAGCAGCTCATCGCCGAGTCCACCGGCAAGAACGGCACCGGGATCCTTCCGGTGGTCGCCGCCGGTCACGCTCCGCAGCACCTGTATGCCGACGCCACGGTCGTCAGGCTGCTTCCCACGGACGCCGATCCCACCGAGGCGGCCCAGGGCGATGCCCGCCCCGCCTCGATGATCGAGGTCGCCGGGCCGCTGGGGGCGCAGCTCCTCCTGTGGGAGGCCGCCACGGCTGTTGCGGGGCGGCTGCTCGGCATCAACCCGTTCGACCAGCCCGACGTCGAGAGTGCGAAGGCGGCCGCTCGCGGGCAGCTGGAGGGCGAAGGTGCCGGCGAGAACCCGCCCGCGTTCACCGACGGCGTCGTCGAGGTGCGGGCGCTCGGTGGGAGCTGGCTCGGCGCGGCGACGTCGCTGCCCGCGGCCGTCGACGCGCTCCTGGGCCAGCTCGACCCGGCCCGGGGCTACGTCGCGGTGATGGCCTACCTGGACCGTGAGGCCGACGCCGCCTTCGAGCACGTCGCCCGCGACCTGTTCGAGCGCACCGGGCGACCGGCGACCTTCGGCTGGGGACCGCGGTTCCTCCACTCGACGGGGCAGTACCACAAGGGCGGCCCTCCGACCGGCGTGTACATCCAGGTGACCGCCGCGCCCGCCGCGGACCTCCCGGTGCCGGGGCGCGACTTCACCTTCGGTGAGTTCATCGCCGCCCAGGCCGGCGGCGACGCTCGGGTGCTCGCCGACCACGACCGCCCCGTCCTGAGGCTGCATCTGCTCGACCACGACGCCGGGCTGGCGCAGGTGCGTGCGGCCCTGATGCGCGAAGGAGCCCGGTGAGCCCGGCTCGGGTGAGCGCGGAGGACAACCCCCTCCGCGATCCCCGGGACAAGCGGCTGCCCCGGATCGCCGGCCCGTGTGCGATGGTCCTGTTCGGCGTCACCGGAGACCTGGCCCGCAAGAAGCTCATGCCGGCGATCTACGACCTGTCCAACCGGGGTCTGCTCCCCCCGGGCTTCTCCCTCGTCGGGTTCGCCCGGCGCGACTGGGCGGACCAGGACTTCGGCAAGATCGTCCACGAGTCGGTCAAGCAACACGCCCGCACGCCGTTCCGGGAGGAGGTCTGGCGCGCTCTCGTCGAGGGCGTCCGGTTCGTCCCCGGCACCTTCGACGACCCCGCGTCCTTCGACCGGCTCGCAGCCACGCTCCGCGACCTGGACGAGCAGCGCGGTACCGGTGGCAACCACGCGTTCTACCTGTCCATCCCCCCGGCGTTCTTCGCGACCGTCTGCGAGAGGCTGCAGACCTCCGGCATGAGCACATCACAACCGGGCTCGTGGCGCAGGGTCGTCATCGAGAAGCCGTTCGGCCACGACCTGGCCAGTGCGCAAGAGCTCAACGCCATCGTCGAGGGGGTCTTCCCCGCCGACTGCATCTTCCGGATCGACCATTACCTCGGGAAGGAGACGGTCCAGAACCTGCTGGCGCTGCGCTTCGCGAACCAGATGTTCGAGCCGGTATGGAACAACCACTACGTCGACCATGTCCAGATCACCATGGCCGAGGACATCGGCATCGGCGGCCGGGCGGGCTACTACGACGGCATCGGGGCGGCCCGAGACGTCATCCAGAACCACCTCCTCCAGCTCCTGGCCCTCACCGCGATGGAGGAGCCGCTCTCCTTCGACGCGGACCACCTGCGGGCCGAGAAGGAGAAGGTGCTCTCTGCCGTCCGCGTCCCCAAGGACATCGCCAAGGCGACCGCCCGCGGGCAGTATGCCGCGGGTTGGCAGGGCAGTGAGCGGGTCATCGGCTACCTCGACGAGGACGGCGTCCCCGACGGCTCGACGACGGAGACGTATGCCGCGCTGCGGCTCGAGGTCGACACGCGCCGGTGGGCGGGCGTGCCCTTCTACCTGCGGACGGGCAAGCGGCTGGGCAAGCGGGTGACCGAGATCGCGGTCGTCTTCAAGAAGGCGCCGCACCTGCCGTTCAGCGACACATCCACCGAGGAGCTCGGACAGAACGCGATCGTCATCCGCGTC
>JBBSAS010000392.1:0-2070 GCA_038252055.1 Candidatus Limnocylindrales bacterium | reverse complement strand
CGCGCGTCAGGATGATCCTCCCGGAGCAGGGCGAGCTCCACGCTCTTGAACTCCTCGTGGACGATGCAGGCACCGTCCCAGAGCAGCATGTCCGCACCGGTCTCCCGGGCGATGTATCCGCCGAGGTGCCGGTCGGGCGCCCAGAGGATCTTCTGGCCCTGCTCCTTGAGGTGCGCCACGATCGCGAGGGCGCACGAGCTCGTCACCGTCCAGTCGGCGCGCGCCTTCACCGCTGCGCTCGTGTTCGCGTACACGACGACGGTGCGGTCGGGATGCGGGTCGCAGAAGGCCGCGAAGGCGTCGGGCGGACAGCCGAGGTCAAGGGAGCAGGTCGCCTCGAGGTCGGGCATGAGGACCCGCTTCTCCGGGCTCAGGATCGCAGCGGTCTCACCCATGAAGCGCACTCCCGCGACCACGAGGGTCCTCGCGGGGTGGTCGCGTCCGAATCGGGCCATCTCGAGCGAGTCGGCGACGCAGCCGCCGGTCTCGAGAGCGAGGTCCTGGAGATCGGCGTCGACGTAGTAGTGGGCGACGAGGACGGCGTCGCGCGCCTCGAGGAGCGCCGCGGCGCGGGCGTTCTGCTCGACTCGCTCGGCCTGCGTCGGCGCGACGGGCAGACGCCCCCAGGCGCGGCCGATGCGATCGGCGCCGATGCGATCAGTGCCGTCCTGCGCGAGAGACGAACCATCGACGGAGGTGTGGCTCATGGTCAGGAACCTGCTGGTGCGGCTGCAGGGTGCGCCGGCGGTGCTCCATGTCAGCCACCGGGCCCCGTCGAGCAGGAGTACCCCCAGCCGGATTCGAACCGGCGATCTCCACCTTGAAAGGGTGGCGTCCTAGGCCTCTAGACGATGGGGGCAGGCATCCCGAGTCTAGCAGGGGGCGCGGACGGGACGGACGAGGAGGGCAGGGCGGTGCCGTGCCCGGTCCTCAGGCGGAACGGACGAGGAGGGCCAGGATGATGGCCCCGGCGAAGCAGCCGAAGGCGATGATCCCCGCGATCCCGCCGGCGATCGCCGCAACGAGCGACCGGCCCGCCCGACCGTCGCGTGCGGTCCGCACCGACTGGACGGCGCCGGCGATCGCGAGCGCGGTGAAGACGATCCCGAGGACGGCCGCCCCGGACGCGAGCATCGGGATCTGCGCCGCGTCCCGAACGGCGATCGCATAGACCAGGTATCCCAGGGACCCGACGACGGCCACGACGACGATCAACCGGGTGGCGGTGATTCGGATCGGGCCAAGGTGGTGACCCTCGCGGGCCACCGATCCGTCCGGCCTCCGCCGCGCAACGTGTCGCTGCCCGCTCAATGGAGCACCCTCATCGCGCTGCCACGGGGCCACGCCCCCGGTGGTAGATCGCGACGTTCCACGAGAGGCGCGGGCGGCGGATCCGCTCGGCGAGGGCACGGCCGGGATCGCCGAACGCGTCGCCGAGGAAGCCCCGGGCGTCGTCGAGCGATGCGAACGTCCAGAAACAGTGGACCACCCGGATCCGGAACGTGCCGTCTCGCAGGAAGGGCCCGTCGCGGCGGCTCCAGCTCACGTACTCGGGGGCATCGGGTGCCCGGAGCGTGCTCACCTCATCGCGCCCGTAGTCGTGAACGACGAGGAACCGGCCGGCCGGCCGGAGGACGCGATCCACCTCGGCGATCGCGGCCGCCTCCGGACCGCGGAACCCTGACCAGAGCGCGATCACGGCGTCGAGGCTTGCGGCCGTGGCGTCCAGGCGCAGTGGATCCTCGACGGGCAGATGCCGCACGACGACCCCGGCGGCCGCGAGACGCGCGGCGTGCAGCCCGCCCTCGGGCACGTCGAGCAGCGCAACGTCCCGCCCGACGAGGTCGCCGAGCTCGGCGAGCGCGCGCGGCAGCTTCGCCTCGATGTCGAGCGTCTCCCGGAGGCGCGCGGCGAGCGGATCGGCGAGGGGGAACGGGAGATCGGCCACGGACCCGAGGATACGCGGCCGACCGACAGAGCGTCGCCACGACCGTGGGGCCGCGCGAGGCCCGCGGGCCGGGACCCGGGCCGGCTTCCGGGCCGGCTTCCGGGCGGCCCTTCAGGCCGTCG
>JBBSAS010000391.1:0-2073 GCA_038252055.1 Candidatus Limnocylindrales bacterium | reverse complement strand
CGGCGCCGGGCCTTGGCGATTGCCGGCGGCGCCCTGGTCATCGTCCTTGCCGCCGCCGGGCTTGCCGTTGTCCTGGGGGGCGGCCTGCAGGGCACGACCCTGCCGCCCCCGACCAGCCCGACGGGCGTCGTGGCCACCCCGCCGACGCCCGGATCGGGCACCACGCCGGCTCCCGGATCGGCCACCCCGGCGGCCCCGGGCGGCACGGCGGCCCCGGGCGGCACGGCGGCCCCAACCGGCACCCCGGCCCCGTCGCCCGGCGAGATCCGGGCGAAGCGGATCCGCATCGAGCGGCTCGGTATCGACCTGCCGATCATCGAGGGCGACGGGATCGACGCGCCGATCGGCAAGGCCGCCCACTTCCCCTCGTCGGGGTGGCCGGGCGGCGGCACGAACATCTACATCTACGGCCACGCCCGGAAGGGGATGTTCATCACCCTCTGGGACGCCCGCAAGGGTGACACGGTCGTCCTGGACCTCGTGGACGGCACCTCGCGGACCTACACCGTGACGAAGGTGCTCCCGAGGGTTCCCTGGGACGCCGTCGAGTACCTGGATCCCACGCCGACCGAGCAGCTCACCCTCCAGACGTCCACCTCCTACTACCCCACGGCGCCGCGCTTCGTGGTCATCGCCGTTCCGGCCTCGTGAGCGAGGAACCGATCGCCGGGGACCCGCTCGCGCCCCCGCCGGAGCCACGGGTGCCGCCGGAGCCACCGGTGCCGCCGGAGCCACGGGTGCCGCCCCCGATGCCGTCGGACTCGATGTCGTTGCCGACGCGTCGCCGCCGCCGCCGGTCTCGCCACCGCCGCCGGCGCATCCTCCTGGGGCTCGGCCTGGCCGCCGTCCTGGTCCTGGCCGCCGGCGCCGCCCTGGCGGCGTTCCGGTACCTCCCCGCGCTCGACACGGCGCGCTCCGTGCGGACCGACCTGGAGCGCATGGTCGGGCGGGCGAAGGAGGCCGGCCTGGGGATCGACCGGGCCGGCGTGGACGCCCTCGACGCCGACCTGGCGGCCACGCGGCGGCGCTTTGACGACCTCGCGAGCCTCCTTGCGGGCGATCCGCTCGTGGCCCTCGCCCGCGCGCTGCCCCCGACGGCGGCGGACGGGCGCGGGGCGGACGCGATCGCCGGCGCGGCGGGCGACCTGCTCGACGCGGCCGGCGACGGCCTGGCGGTCGGGCGGCGGTTCGTCGAGATCAAGGACGCCCAGGCGACCGACCCGGCCACCGCCTCCGCGTTCTCCCAGCTCGTCGAACTGATGGCGACGTCCCGCGACCGCGCCGAGAGCGCGGCGGCCGCCGTGTCCCGCGCCCGGCAGGCCCTGGCCGGCGTCCCGGACGGTCTGGCCGGCCCGGTGGAGGAGGCCCGCGACGCGATGACGGCCCGGATCGACGAGTACGGCCCCATCCTGGACGCCTACGTGACGGCCAGCGGGCGCCTCCCGGCGATCCTCGGCTGGGACGCGCCGCGGCGCTACCTGGTCCTCACCCAGAACCCGGCCGAGATCCGTCCCACCGGCGGATTCATCGGCAGCTACGGGATCGTCGCCTTCGACAGGGGAAGGATCACGGAGCGCACATTCCGGGACGTCTTCCAGCTGGACTTGCCCTGGGACTACCCCTTCATCAAGGGTCCCCAGGAGCTCCACGACTACCTCCTTGGGGAGCGCCAGCCCTGGCAGCTCGCCGACGCCAACTGGTCGCCGGACTTCCCGACGAGCGCGCAGGACGCCATCCGCCTGTATGCCAACGAGTCGGGCGACACGCGGATCGACGGCGTGCTGGGGATCACGACCGCCACGATCGACGAGCTCCTGGCGGCGACCGGGCCCGTCACCGTCCCCGGGTACGACGTCACGATCGCCCCCGGCGAGACCACCCTGAAGCTCCTCCAGGCGATCTGGACCGCGGCCGCCGCCGGCTCGGAGACCCGCAAGGCAATCCTCGGGCCGTTCGCCGATCGGCTCGTCGCAACGCTCATGGCCCTGCCGCCCGACCGCTGGAGCGCGCTCCTGGCCTCGGCCGACACGTTCGGGCGCGAGCGCCTCCTCCTGGCCTGGTTCCGCGATCCGG
>JBBSAS010000390.1:0-2076 GCA_038252055.1 Candidatus Limnocylindrales bacterium | reverse complement strand
GGGGACGATCGGGTAGGCACGCGGAAGGCTGGGACTGGTCCAGGCGTGGTCGAACTCGATGTGGGCGCGGGCCTTCGGGCCCGGCAGCTCGGTCACGATGTTCGGCACGGTTCGCGCGAGGACCTGCGAGATCACGGGGGCCTCCTTGGCCAGCCTTCGGTCAGCGCCAACGCACGAACACGTGCAACGGGCGCATACGGTTTATGCAGAGTGGATAGCCCGAGTATAGCGGAGCAGCCGGCGGCCACGGGGCGCCTCCGCGCAGGCGAGTCGGGGTCCACATCATGGGGCAGGGTCCGCGCAGCCGGGCGGGCCGCGCAGCCGGGCGGGTCCGCGCAGCAAGCGCGGAACGTCGCTGCTCGCCTCGCGTTGCCCGCGCTCTTGTGAGCGGGTTCTCCTTCCTGCCGCGTCGCGACTCGACGAGTTTGCACCCGATGCAACATCGGGCGTCGGCGGGCGGCGCTGGATCTGGTGCGGACCGATTCTTTCGTTTCAGGTGCAGATTCGGTGCGCTCAAGGGCCAAGTACGCCGCTCGGCGCGTCAAACGTTCCATCGGGTGCAAGGATTCGACCACGACGAGCCGAACCAGAGCAGGTTCCGTCGGACGATGCGTCCGATGTTGCACTGCGTGCAAACGGCGGCGCGCTGGAACGGGCCGCGCGCAGGCGCCGAGGCGGGGCGCGCAGCGCCGCCGCGCTGCGGGCGGCCGCGCCCAGCCCCCGGGCCGGACTCCGTCAGCCGCGGCTGACGGTCAGTCGACGATCGTGTGGCTCTGCTCGCGGAGGAACTGGGCCGGGTAGTAGAGGCTGAGTCCTGCCTTGCCCGTGGAGCCCGAGCCCTTCCAGCCGCCGAACGGCTGCACGCCCGGCCAGGCACCCGTCGTCGCGCCGGCGCGCCGGTTGACGTAGAGGACCCCGGCCTCGATCTCGTCGAGGAAGCGGTCCACCTCCGACGGGTCCTCGCTGTAAACGCCGGCGGTCAGCCCGTACGTGCTGTCGTTCGCGAGACGCAGCGCCTCGTCGAGCGAGTCCACGGCGTGGACCGCGGTGAAGGGAACGAAGAGCTCGTCCCGGAGGAGGCGATGGTCGGCCGGCAGGTGCCCGACGACCGTCGGCTCCACGTACGTGCCGCGCCCCAGGTCGCCGTCGGTGAGCCGCTCGCCGCCGGTGAAGACCCGCCCGTCGCGTCGCGCCTCGGCCACCGCGGCCGTGTACCGCGCGACGGCATCCTCGTCGATGACCGGCCCCAGCCAGTTCGTGCGCTCGAGCGGGTCGCCGATCGCGATCTTCTCGGTCTTCGCCACGAGCAGCTTGACCAGCTCGTCGTGGACCGGGCGCTCGACGTAGACGCGGCTGTTCGCCGAGCACTTCTGCCCGCCGAAGCCGAAGGCGCTGCGCATGATCCCGTCGGCCGCCTCCTCGAGGTCGGCCTTCGCCGAGACGATCGCCGGGTTCTTGCCGCCCATCTCGACGATGCAGGGCTTGGGCCAGTCGCGCGAGAACGAGCGGAAGATCGACATCCCGATCTCGTAGGAGCCAGTGAAGACGATCCCGTCGATCCCGGGGTTCTCCTGGATCTCCTGGCCGACCGTGCCGCCGGGACCCATGACCAGGTTGAAGACGCCGTCGGGAAGGCCGGCGTCGCGGAAGGCCGCAGCCAGGTTGACGCCGGTCATTGCGGCGGCCGTGGCCGGCTTGAAGACGACGGTGTTGCCGCCGACAAGGGCGCCGCCCGCCGGGCCGGCCGCGAGGGCCATCGGGAAGTTGAAGGGGCTGATGACTGCGAAGGCGCCGAAGGGCCGGAGGACGGAGCGGGTGTGGACGGTCGGATCGCCGAGGTTGTCCATCGGGTGGACGTAGCCATCGTTGCGCTCGAAGACGTCCGAGTAGTAGCGCAGGAGGTCCGCCGCCTCCTCCACCTCGCCGAGGGCCTCGAGGCGGCTCTTGCCGACCTCGATCCCCATGAGAGCGCCGTACTCCATCTGGCGCTCGGAGAGGAGGTTCGCGGCCCGGCGGAGGATCGCGAGACGCTCGCGCCAGGGGGTCGCCCGCCAGGCCGGCTGGGCGGCCCGTGCC
>JBBSAS010000389.1:0-2082 GCA_038252055.1 Candidatus Limnocylindrales bacterium | reverse complement strand
TCCATGAAGACGAGGTTCCAGATCTCCAGCCAGCGTGGGCACTGCTCGGAGTGGTCGGGGACGCACTCGGGCCCCTCGGAGAGGTGGGCGCCGCGGTCGTAGTGGATCTCGCTGCAGGGGCCGCAGGGGCCGGTCTCGGCCATCCGCCAGAAGTTCTTGTCGTCGCCGGCATCGACGTCGCCCCAGGTGGCCATCCGCTCGGGCGGCAGGCCGATCTCGTCGCGCCAGATCGCCCGGGCCACCTCGTCGTCGCGGTAGGTCGTCGCCGCCAGGCGCTCGGGCGGGATCCCCAGCTCGTCGGTCAGGAACTCCCAGGCCCAGTGGATCGCCTCGCGCTTGAAGTAGTCGCCGAAGCTCCAGTTGCCCATCATCTCGAAGAGGGTGTGGTGACGGGGCGTCCGCCCGACCTCCTCGAAGTCGTTGTGCTTGCCGGCCACCCGCAGGCAGCGCTGGACGTCCACGGCGCGGGTGTAGCTGCGGGCCTCGGCGCCGGTGAAGACCTCCTTGAACTGGACCATCCCGGAGTTCGTGAAGAGGAGGGTCTGGTCGCCGGCCGGGATCAGGCTGGCGCTGGGCACGACGGTATGCCCGCGCTCGGCGAAGAACGCGAGGAACCGCCGCCTGATCTCGGCGGCGGGCAGCGGCGTCGGGGGCGGCCCTCCACCCACGGTGGATCCGCCGTCCGGGGGCGTCGGGCTGGGCTCGGGGCTGACCATCCGGCCTATGGTACCGAACGGTGGGGTCTGCGACGGGCCCCGTGCCGGCGACGGGCCTCGGGCCGCCTGGATCGTCGGGTCAGCGGCTGCTGCCGGCGGAGCCGCCCGGGCCGGCGGTGCGGGTGGGGCCGAGGATCGACACGAGGACGACAAGGCCGATGCCGGCCCAGGCTCCCGCCGACGCGGCCACGAGCCGGAAGTCCCCGATCCGCAGGATGTCGACCCCGAGGCGCGCTCCCAGCGCGTCGCCGGCCCACGCGCCGAGCATCGCGAGGAGGAGGACGAACGGCAGGCGAGCCCCGGCGACCCCCGTGACGAGTACGGCGAACGCAGTCCAGAAGACGCCGACGAGGGCGGCGAGGACGAGCGCCGGGCCGACGAGGTCCATCGTCAGGCGCGGTACCGGGGGCTGTCTCCGGGGTCGCGCCGCGCGATCCGGCCGCCGCCGAGAACGACGTCGGGCTCGGCGGGATCGAAGAGGACGCAGGCTTGGCCGGGGGCGGCCGCCCAGACCGGCGCGTCGGTCTCGACCGTCCAGGCGCCGTGTGCGTCGGGGGCGGCGAATGCGCCGGGCGCGGCCGGGGCGGCGCGCTCGCGCGTCACGAGGGCCGGCACCGGCGCGGCGCGGTGGCGCACCTGGGCGAGGGCCCGGAACGCCTCCCCGGGCGGGTCGCCGGCGACGAAGGTCGCCTCCTCGATGGCGAATGTGTGCACCTCGAGATCGGCGCGACGGGCCAAGGTGATCGTGTTCGTCGCGGCGTCCACCCGGCTCACGTAGCGGCGCTCGCCGACGGCGACGCCCACGCCCCGGCGCTGGCCGACGGTGAACGCGGCGGCGCCCGGATGCTCCCCGATGACGCGGCCGTCGGCGGCGTCGAGCGCCGGCCCGGGCACGGGAACCCACCCGGCGCGGTCATGCAGCGCCGACCCCACGTCGCCCCCCGGGACGAAGCAGATCTCCATGCTCTCGGCTTTGTCGGCGGTGGCCAGGCCCTTCGCCCGCGCGATCGCCCGGACCTCGTCCTTCGTCATCGCGCCGAGCGGGAAGAGCGCCCGGGCCAGCTGGTCCTGGCGAAGGCCGTAGAGGAAGTAGGCCTGGTCCTTCGCCCGGTCCACGCCCCGCAGGAGCCGGTGGGCACGACGGGCCTGCCGCATCGGCTGGGCCGCGCCCGCCGTCGCGCCTGTTGGCCCGGACGAACCGTGCGTCTCCGCTGACCATGCGACTGTGTCCGTGCGTGCGTAGTGACCGGTCGCCACCGCGTCGCAGTCGTAGAGGTGACGGGCGCGCCCCAGCAGCGCTCCGAACTTGACGTAGCTGTTGCAGTCCACGCAGGGGCTCGGCGTCTCGCCCCCAAGGTAGGCCGCC
>JBBSAS010000388.1:0-2084 GCA_038252055.1 Candidatus Limnocylindrales bacterium | reverse complement strand
GCGAGGAGGGGGATCGCGGTCCGCCCCGAGAGGCCGAGGCCGCCGAGGAGACGGTCGGTGAGGACGGCGAGGCTCGAGAGGTACCCGGAATCCTCTAGCGTGGCGACGAGGAGGTAGAAGAGGAAGACGTAGGGGATTCCGATCGCCAGCAGGCCGAGGATCCCCGAGTCGAGCCCCCAGAGCAGCGCCGAGGCGAGGGCCGGGACCGGCACGAGCGCACGCGTGGCGCCGTCGATAAGCGGCGATGCCCACGCCGCCCACGCGTCCGAGAGGAGCAGCGCCAGCGTCGACCCGACGATCGCGACGAGGGCGAACGTGACCGCCAGGACGCCCGCGAGGATCAGCAGCCCGGGCCACGGGCGGATCGTCCACGCCGAGAGGCGATCGGCGAACGGCCGGGCGCGGGGCCGCACGAGCTCCACCTCGGCAGCCCAGCGGGCGGCGAGGAGACGCCGCGCGGGCTCCACGAGATCCGGCCGGAGGAGCGTTGCCGCGCCGCGAGCCGAGATCACGCCCTCGGCCACGAGGCTTCCGAGACCGGTCGGGTCGTCGGGCGCGGCCCCGAGCGCCCGGCTCGTGGGGAGGCCCGCCGCGGTGTCGGCGAGCGCCCGCTCGATGGCCGGCGCGTAGATGCCCGCCGGGACGAGCGCGCGGGGCGACGCGGTCCCCGCACGCACGCCGCGCCTGCGACGAGCGCGGGCCGTCGCCACGGCGACCACCGCCGCCACGCCGGTTCCACGCCGGGCGACCGTCCGCCGCACCGGGACCGCGAGCAGCTGGGCGAGCCGTCCCGCATCAACGGCAATCCCGCGCGAGGCCGCCTCGTCGGAGAGGTTGAGGGCCACGACCACCGGCAGGCCGAGGTCGCGGCAGGCGAGGACGAGGGGCACGTGGCGGGCGACGTCGCCCGCATCGGCGACGACAAGGATCGCATCCGGCGCCGCGTCGAGGAGCGACCGCCAGAACGGCGGGCCGGCGACCGGACGGTCCACGAGCGAGCCCGTCCCGGGGAGGTCCACGAGGAGCGCCCGACCGGCGCGCGTGGTGACGACCCGAGCCTCACGGCCGACCGTCGTTCCCGGTGCGTTCGTCGTCTCCGCGAAGCGCCCGCTCGCCCGGGCCAGGAAGGTGGACTTGCCGACGTTCGGGCGCCCGACGAGGGCGACCACGGGCAGACCGGGATCGGGCGCCGTGACGGACGCACGATCCGTGTTCCCGTCGCGCACGTCCGGCGGCGGGGGGACGGGCGCGACGTCGCAGGCGGCGCCCCACTCAGCGGTCATGGCACCGGTGCTTCGGGTCGGACCCGGACGCCGGCCGCGACGCGGCGCGCGAGGGCGAGCCGGGCCCGGCCGACCCGGACGACGATCGGCCCTCCGAGCGGCAGGCGTGCCTCGATCACGACGCGGTCACCCGGGGCCAGCCCCTCGGCGGCGAGCCGGTCCAGCTCCGCCGGGTCAATGTCGAGCACGCGCACGGCATCGCCCGGGGCAACGTCGACGAGGGATGGCAGAGGGGGACGCTCCACGCCCGCGATTCCACCCCGCGCGGACCGTCCACGGGGAGGGTGCAATGGACCTCTCGCACGGGCCGAAGGTCCTCCTGTTGTCATTGCTCAAGCGTACCTGAGTCCGGCGCGGCACGGCGTGGAGCGGGCGGCCGGGCGGCGGGCAATGAGGGAGGCGAGCGGGCGACGAACAGGGCTCGGGGCGGCGCTGGCCAGCCCCGGGCACCAGGACGGGCACCAGCGCCGGAACGAGCCGTCGCACTATGGCGGCGCCGGATCAGGCGAGAACGGATCGCCCGGCCCGTGGCGGCGCGGGCGGTCCCGGGGGGCGCCGGCAGCCCCGCGAGCCGTCGGTGGGCTATGCGTCGAGGGGCTTGTAGAGCTCGACGCTCGGGAGGATCGCGAGGTCGCTCCCCGCGAGCGCGCGGAGCGCAGCGTCCGTGTCCGCGAACCGGAAGACGAGGATCCCCCGCTCCTCCCGCTTGTCGAGGAACGCGTACATGTAGTCCACGTCCACGCCGACCCGGGCCATGACCTCCAGGACCGCGACGAGGCCACCCGGACGGTCGTCGACCTC
>JBBSAS010000387.1:0-2090 GCA_038252055.1 Candidatus Limnocylindrales bacterium | reverse complement strand
GCCCGAGCGGAGAATGCCGACGAGGATGGCGATCGCCTCGCCGGTGGGTGCGGCCAGGAGCGCCACCCGATCGCCGGGAAGGATCCCCGACGCCCTGATGCCGGCCGCGACGGCGTCCGCGGTACGATCGAGCCCTCCATACGTGAGATCCCCTGTCCCGTCACGGACGGCGACCGCCAGGGGCCGCGCCGCGGCATGCCGCCGGATCTCGGGGGCGAGGGTGGCCGCGCCTCTCATGCGGCCGTCGTGCCCGTCACCGGGCGATCCCGCCGATCATCCGGCCGCCTCGATCGCCTCGATCGCCTCGACCGCGAACCGACGCAGCGCAGCGTCGTCGAGCCGGACCCCAAGGCCACCAACCCCGGTGCCCCCGGGCGCGGTCATCACCCCCCGCTCGACGGTGAGCGGCTCGACCAGGAGGTCGTGCTCGAGGAGGCCGGCCGTCGCAAGGCCGTGGGCCAGCGGCGGAGGCATCGCGCGTGCCGGACCCGTCGAGGCGGCACCGGCCCCCAGCATGGCTGCGGCCGCCCGCGCCGCGGCGATCCCGATCCCCGTCTCGAAGAGGGTGCTCAGCACCACCGGCAGGCCGGCCGCGGAGGCAACGGCAGCGATCTCCGCAACGGCCACCGGCCCGCCGACCCGCGCCGGCTTCACGACGAGGACGTCGGCCGCGCCCTCCTCCACGATTCGGCGCGCGGCATGGACCGAGTAGACCGCCTCGTCGGCGGCGACGGGCACGGCGACGAGGCGACGCAGCTCGGCGGCGCCGCCCGGGTCCTGGGCGGGGAGCGGCTGCTCCACGTACTGGATGCCGAAGCGCGCGACCGCGTCGAGACGGTCCTGGGCAGTCGGCAGGTCCCAGGCCCCGTTCACGTCGAGGCGGAGGTGGACGTCGGGGCCGACTGCGTTCCGGACCGCCCGCACGCGAGCGACGAGATCGTCCGTCTCTCGCTCCGCGCCGGCTTTGAGCTTGAGCGTCGTGAAGCCGGCCTCGATCGCCTGGAGCGCGGCCTCCGCGCCCTCGCGCGGGGCAGCGAAGCCGATCGTCCCGTTGACGGGCACCGAGCGCCCGTCGGGGGTGCCGGCGAGATCGAGGCGGGCCGAATCGAGGGCCGCCCGGAATGCACGCCCGGGGCTCCCGAGGAGCTCGAGCTCCTCGGCGTCGGGGAGGTCGCCGCCCCGGGCCCGCGCGGCGGTCTCGCGGATCGCCCGGGCCAGGATCGTCTCCTCGACCTCGCTGGCGTCCGGCTCCAGGACCGCCTCGCCAAGGCCGACGCGCCCCTCGGGTGACGCAAGGAGGACGATCCAGGCTTCCCGATGGAGCCACATCCCGGTGGCCGTGGCGAAGGGCCGCCGGAACGGAACCCTGACACGGAGCGCCGAGAGGCCCGCGACGGGGATCGCGTCGAGCTGTGCCCGCAGGGCGGCCGGATCGGGGCTCATGCGACCGATCCTCCCACGGCGAGCCCGAACGCGAGCAGGAGCGAGAAGACGAGCGAAAGGCGCGCCGTCCCCTTGAGGGTGTCGTTGAGCTCGCGCGGCTCGGCGAACGTCCATGCGGTCCGGGCGAGGACGAGCGCCATCGGGATCGTGAGGAACGGCAGCAGGGACGTCGGCGGCCACGACGTTCCCGCGCCCCCTGCGCCGCGATCGGAGAGGAGCGCCACGACCGGGACCGCGTAGGCGAGGGCGAGAAGGAGGGCGTACTCGACGGCGGCGCCGCGCCGGCCGAGGATCACCGCGAGCGTCCGCTTGCCGGCCGTCGTGTCGGTCGGGATGTCGCGCAGGTTGTTGACGACGAGGATCGCGGTCGTGAGCGCTCCCACCGGGATCGCCGCGACCGCGAAGAGCGCATCGAGCCGGGCGGCCTGCAGGTAGGCCGTGCCGACGACGGCGACGATGCCGAAGAAGAGGAAGACGAAGACTTCTCCCAGGGCGCGGTAGCCGTACGGGAGCGGGCCGCCGGTGTAGGCAAGCGCGGCGATGATCGCGAGCACGCCGAGGGCGAGGATGACCGGACCGCCGACGGCCACGAGCCAGAGCCCGACGAGGCCGGCGAGGCCGATGACCACGGCGATCGCCACCTCGAG
>JBBSAS010000386.1:0-2095 GCA_038252055.1 Candidatus Limnocylindrales bacterium | reverse complement strand
CGCAGCCGGCCCGGACCGCCTCGACGTTCTCGGTCAGCAGGGCCGGGTCGAGCGGCTTGCCCGCCACGATCCGGCCGACGCCGCCGTGCATCTTGAGAGCCCGGACGGTGGCCACGACGACCGCGGCGTCGGGCCGCAGCCTGGATGCCCGGCACTTGATGTCGAAGAATTTCTCGGCCCCCATGTCGGCGCCGAAGCCGGCCTCGGTGACGACGACGTCGGAGGTGGAGAGGGCGACCCGGTCGGCGATGATCGAGCTGTTGCCGTGGGCGATGTTCGCGAACGGCCCGCAGTGGACGTAGGCGGGGCCGCCCTCGAGCGTCTGGAGGAGGTTCGGCTTGATCGCGTCGCGCAGGAGGACGGTCATCGCCCCGGCCACGCCGAGGTCCTCGGTCGTGATCGCCTTCCGGTCGCGGGTCGTGGCGACGACGATCCGTCCCAGCCGCGCGCGCAGGTCGAAGAGGTCGGTGGCGAGGGCGAGGATCGCCATCACCTCCGAGGCGACCGTGATGACGTACTCGCTCTCCCGTGGAACGCCGTTCTCCTTGCCGCCGAGGCCGATCACGACCCGCCGGAGCGCCCGGTCGCTGATGTCGACGACGCGCGGCCAGCGGATCGAGAAGAGGTCGATCCCGAGGGCGTTCCCGTGGTGGAGGTGGTTGTCGAGGAACGCGCTGGCGAGGTTGTGGGCCGCGCTGATCGCGTGGATGTCGCCGGTCAGGTGGAGGTTGAAGTCCTCCATCGGGATGATCTGGGAGTAGCCGCCCCCCGCGGCCCCGCCCTTGATCCCGAAGACCGGCCCGAGCGAGGGCTGGCGGATCGCGACCGACGCCTTCCGGCCGATCCGGTTGAGACCCTGGGCCAGGCCCACGGTCGTCGTCGTCTTTCCCTCGCCGAGCGGCGTCGGGGTGATCGCGGTGACGAGGACGTACTTGCCGCGCGGGCGCTCGCGCTCGACGCGCTCCACGCCGGCGAGGCTCACCTTCGCCTTGGTCGGGCCGTAGTACTCGATCTCGTCAGGGAGCAGGCCGAGCTCGGCGGCGATCTCGCCGATGGGTCGCGGGGTGACCGAGCGAGCGATGTCGAGGTCGGACGGGAACGGCATGGGGGCCTCCGGGGTCTGGGGCGTCAGCCTGCGGGCTGCGACGGGGGAGCGGGCGGAACGGCGGGCGGAACGACCGGCGCCGCCGGGGCCGGAGCGCGGAGCGAGGGGGCGCCGGGTGCGGCCCGCCCCTCGGCCTGGTTGCGGGCGGCCGCGACGAGGTGCGTGAGGAGGATCGCGTTCGTCAGCGGCCCGACGCCGCCGGGCACGGGCGTGATCGCGCCCGCGACGCGGGCGGCCGACGCGAAGTCCACGTCGCCGACGAGCCTGCCCTCGACGACGTTGATGCCGACGTCGATGACGACGGCGCCGGGCTTCAGCATCTCGCCGGTGACGAGGCCGGCCTTGCCTGCCGCGACGACGACGACGTCCGCCTCGCGAACCTGGGCCGCGAGGTCGACGGTCCGGGAGTGGCAGATCGTCACCGTGGCGTGCTCGCGGAGGAGGAGCAGGGCGACCGGCTTGCCGATGACGTTGCTGCGGCCGACGACGACGGCGCGGGCCCCGCGCAGTGGCACCCCGGCGTGCCGGAGCAGCTCGACAGCGGCGTGCGCGGTCGCGGGGAGGAAGCCTTCGTAGCCGAGCGAGAGGAGGCCGGCGTTGAGCGGGTGGATCCCGTCGATGTCCTTCGCCGGATCGAGGGTGTCGATGACGACCCGCAGGGGGATCGCCTCGGGGAGCGGCTGCTGGACGATGATCCCCGCGACCGTCCGCTCGGCGCCGAGGGCGGAGATCTCCCGGCCGAGCGCCTCGGCCGTGCAGTCGTCGCCGAGCTCCACGAGCCGGTCCCCGATCCCGACGAGACGGCAGCCGTCGAGGATCTTGTGGAGGTAGACGGTTGACGGGGCGTCGCGGCCGACGATGACGACCGCGAGCTCGGGCGTGTACCCGAACTCCGCCCGAAAGTCGGCGACATTGGCGGCGACGGTGCTGCGGACCTCGGTGGCAACCGGGCCGCCCCGCAGCAGGCGCGGCCCAGCCTCCGCGATCTCG
>JBBSAS010000385.1:0-2106 GCA_038252055.1 Candidatus Limnocylindrales bacterium | reverse complement strand
GACCCGACCGTCATCTGGGGGGTGGATACGCTCGAGCTCGACAAGCTCACGCTCGCCCGGTGGCCCGAGTACTCGTTCTGGAACGTCCCGAGCGCCCCGCTCGCCTCGATCGACTTCCCGGCCCCGATCGCGGGCTACCAGACGTACCAGCAGGCCGGGATGATCCCGGGCCCGATCGCGACACCGACGATGGCCTCGATCGATGCCGTCCTCGCACCCGACACGGCAAAGGGTTATCTCTACTTCGTCGCGATCCCCGAGAGCGGCGGGAAGCACGCCTTCTCGAAGACGTACGCGCAGCACCTCGCGAAGCTCAAGAAGTACGGCTACCTCCAGTGAGCGACGACGGCGGGCGGCTGCGTCACACGCCCGTAACTGGGCAGGGCGCTGTCGCGGTGCGCGACCGGTGAGCAGGAGGAGGCTGCGGCCGGGGAGCCCGGCCCCCGCCGACTTCGCCGCTCCGCCCGGCCCGCGCCTGCTGCGCGCCTGGGACGAGGCCGACCGCGCCGCCCGCCCGGCTCGCCTCGCCCGCCTCCGCGAGCGCCTGGCCGAGGCCGGCATCGACGCCTGGTTCGGCCTTCGCCGCGAGGAGATCCGCTACCTCACGGGGCTCGTCTTGGGCGAGGGGGAGGAGAAGGTCGCGGGCCACTCGGGCCGCTTCCTCGTCTCGACCGACGAGGTCGTGGTCCTCGCCGACTCGCGGTACACGCTCCAGGCGCGGCGGGAGGCCACGGGCGCCCGGATCGAGGACGTCACGTACGACCTCCCGGCCGCCTGGCCTTCTCTCGTCGGCTCGCTCGGGGCGCGACGTGTCGCCGTCCCGGCCGCCGACATCCCGCATCGCCTCTGGGAGGACCTCGCGGCCGCCGCACCGGACGTCGAGCTCGTGCCGGCCGAGCCATGGCTCGACGCGGACCGCGCGATCAAGGAGCCGGCCGAGGTCGAGCGGATCGCCGCCGCCGCCGCGGTCGCCGACCGGGCGCTCGCCGCGCTGCTCCCCGAGATCCGCCCGGGCGTCACCGAGGCCGCCCTGGCCTGGCGGCTCGAGGTCCTCATGCGCGAGGGCGGCGCGGAGGCGCTCCCCTTCGACGTCGCCGCGCTTGCCGGCCCGCAGGCGGCGCTCCCGCACGGGTCGCCCGGGAGCCGGCGCGTTCGTGCGGGGCAGGTCCTCCTCTTCGACTTTGGGGCCCAGGTGGCGGGCTACCGGAGCGACATGACCCGGACCCTCTTCATCGGCGACCCGCGACCGCGAGATCTGGCCGTCTACGAGGTGGTGGCCGGGGCGCAGGCGGCCGCGATCTCCCTGCTCGAAGGCGCGGTGGCGTCGGGCGCCGTGCTTCCGTCGGGGCGAGCGGTGGATGCCGCCGCCCGGGACGTGATCGCGGCCGCGGGGCACGGGGCCCACTTCGGGCACGGGACCGGCCACGGGATCGGGCTCGCCACGCACGAGCGCCCGAGCGTCTCGCGGGCGGCACCCGACGACCCGCTGCCGAGCCCGACCGTCTTCTCGGTGGAGCCGGGGATCTACCTCGACGGCCGCACCGGCGTCCGGATCGAGGACCTCGTCCTCGTCGACGCCGCGGCGCGCCGGGTCGAACGCCTGACACGGTTTCCGCGCGGGGTCCTGGTGCTGCCCGGCTGAGATCGGGCCTGCCGGCGCCGCGCCCCGGCGGCGGGCCTGCGCCGCAGCGTCCCTGCGCCCCCGCGACCGGCCCCTGCACCCCGGCGCAGCCCGGCCTCACCGCCCCCGAGCCCGGGCGCGGACCGGCTTTCTCCCCATGAAAGACCTGACCGTCGGGCCCTCGCCGGCGGCCCGAATCTGTCGAAACTCGTCGCGTCACGAAGATTCTGGGCCGGCATGGCCGGGACCCCGTGCGAAATCGTCGCCCCAGGACGGATCTCGACCTGGCGCGGCCTCCCGACCGTCCGTTCTTTCGTCCCACGAAAGGCGAGGAGAGGAATCGTCGTGGTGCGACGGACTCGGGCGATTTTGCCGCCCCGGGCGGGGCGTGGGCCGCGTCGCAACGGATCGGGCGGGGCGTGGGCGGCGTCGCGCAACGGACCGAGGCGGGAAGTCGTCGCCAACGTGGCGCGGCGGGCAACTGT
>JBBSAS010000384.1:0-2118 GCA_038252055.1 Candidatus Limnocylindrales bacterium | reverse complement strand
GGAACCTCAACTGCTCGTCCCCGCGGAAGGCGGTCTCGGGAAGAACCTGGACAGGCTCAGTTCCCGTATGCGCTGTCCGGAGTTTTTCCCGGGACAGGGGCGTCAAACGGAGACGTCCCCCGTCCCAGCTTCTTCGTTCCCGGACGCGCCAGTCCGGCTGAGCCGATCGACATCAGCTCAGCCGATCCCCCGGCGCGAGTGGACTCGGCCTCGAGGTGATGCGCGGGTCGACTGCCTCAGTCCGAGACGGAGATGACCAGTTTGCCCCGCACGTGAGCTTCGCGGCTGCGCGCGAACGCAGCGGGTAGCTCCTGCAGCGGCAGGACGTCGGCGACGGGCACGCGCAATTGCCCGGCGTCGGCCATCCGACCGAGCTCGGCCAGGCCCTCTGCCGAGGGCCGCACCCAGAACCACGAGCCTCCGGTCTCCAGTACCGTCGAGTCGGCGCTGGATGCGTGCCGTCCACCGGCGGCCAGCACTGCCATCGTGACCTCGCGGACCCCGCCCACGAAGTCCGCGACGACGTCGACGCCGTCCGGGGCGACCTCGCGGATGCGCTCCACGACGCCGTCGCCGTATGCGACGGGCGTCGCTCCGAGGTCGGAGAGAAACTGGTGGTTGGTCGGCGACGCCGTGGCGATCACGCGGGCGCCGCGCGCCCTTGCGATCTGGACGGCGAGAGTGCCGACACCGCCGGCCCCGCCGTGCACGAGTACCGCATCCGAGGCGGAGACGGCAAGCCGGTCGAGGGTCTGCAGCGCCGTGAGCCCGGCGAGCGGGAGTCCGCCCGCCTCGTCCCAGCTGAGCGCCGCGGACTTGTGTGCCACGCCGCGGACGCTCATGGTCACTAACTCGGCGAAGGTACCGCCGTGGACGACGTCCTTGCGCGCGTAGGCCACGACCTCGTTGCCGGCCTCGAACTCCGGGGTGTCGATGCCGACCGACTCGACCGTGCCGGCGACGTCCCAACCAGGGACGACCGGGAAGACGACGTCCATGAGGCCGTCGAGACCGCCGGCCATCACCTTCCAGTCGACCGGGTTCACCCCCGCTCGCCTCACCCGGATACGGACCTCGCCTGGGCCGACCTTGGGGTCGGGCAGCTCACGCAGGGTCAGAACGTCGTCGGATCCGTACGCGTCGTAGGCCATGGCTCTCATGGCTGAACGCTACCCGGTACGGCGCCCCCAGATCACCGGTCGAACCGCTCTCCGCGGGACAACCGGCCGAGCGACCGCCGCGCCCCTTTTCGTACAGAGGTTTTGAACACTAGGCCTGAGCGTGGAGGTGTCAGACGGTCAGTGGTGTCTCGAATACGGCCGTTTTCGAAACGCTGGCGCCCGTCTCCCGCCCTCTCACTCACAACGCCTGGCAGCGGTCGGTTGCGTACCGCCGCGTTCCGTCGGTCAGAACCTCCGACCAACCGAACGTGCGGCCTTCGTGTCATGGGTTGGTGCAAGGCGGTCGCGATGGACATGCGCAGGCGCCGGGACGGCCAGATGAACCTCGCGCGCTGCCGCGTGTGCACTCAATCCCGGTCCGACTCGGCCGAGCGGCAGTGTTTCCAACGCCTCTGCGAGGGAGATCAGCTGCCGTCTCAAGTGCCGCGCGATTGCTGTGGCGGCAGTGGTCTGTTCGGGCTGAACGGCGACGATCCGCCTGTTGGCGACATCCGTTGTGCGCACAGCACCTTCGGTTTCGGACTCGGGACCGTTGGTGTGACGCTCCATGGCCGCGAGTAGTCGAGCCGGCGCGTGGAGGTGGCCGGCGCGGGACAGCTCAACTGGCAGCTCCGCGAACCGTTCGGCACGGCTGCCGCTGGCCTCGACGACGTCGCGGAGCAGTACCACCACCTCGGCGAGGTCCACCCGCTCGGCGAGCTGGACAGGTGTTGCCCATGAGTTGCCGTTGCGGGTGATCTCGTCGAGGGCTCGATGGAGTTGGGCACTAGCTTCCACACCGGCTATCGACGGTGGCGCCGGCGTGCTCATCTGCGCGGGCCAGGTCGCCGCGACATCGCCCCAGGCGGCCTGGGCGCCCTCCAGCCTGGGACGGATCTGGCGGTCAAAGTCACCGGAGTCGATGGCAGATGCCCGGGCGGACGCATTGAGCAGGACG
>JBBSAS010000383.1:0-2127 GCA_038252055.1 Candidatus Limnocylindrales bacterium | reverse complement strand
CCGATCGCGGCCACGACGAGGAGCGCCGCGTTCGAGCCGGCGATCCGCGGATCGAAGCGCTGGACCCCGTTCCGCAGGCCGCCGACGAGGACGCTCGCCCCGAGGACGAAGAGCAGGTTCCCGATGATCGAGCCGGTCAGCGAGGCCTTGACGACCTCGACGAGGCCCGCCTGGAGGGCAAAGAAGGCGATGATGAGCTCGGCGATGTTCCCGAACGTCGCGTTGAGGATCCCGCCGACCTGCGGCCCGGTGAGCGCACCGAGGCGCTCCGTGGAGAGGCCGACGATCCAGGCCAGGCCGAGAATCGCGACGGCCGAGACGACGAAGAGGACCGTCGCATCCGCGCCGAGGACACGGGCCAGCACGATCGCGACGAGCGAGATCGCCACGGTCGCGAGGACGAGGATGCGGGCAAGGGGCGGCAGGATGCCGAGGACGGGCAGGCGGTCGGCAGAGCGCATGACGAAACGGATCCTACCGGTCGGGATCGGCACCGTACAGCGCACGCCGGGGGATCCCGGACGTGGCAGCCACCTGGCGCGCCGCCACGCCGCGGGCGGTCCCGGCCGCCACCAGCCGCTCGACCTCTGCCCGCGCGGCCGTGAGCGCCTCCTCGCCCGTGATCGCGGAGCCGTGCCCAGCCACTTTCGGGTCCGCCTCCCCTTCCCCGATCACGAGGACCACCTCGCCGCGCGCCGCGACGTCGCCGGCGGCGACCGCCGCCGCGAGATCGGCCAGCGTGCCCCGTCGGACCTCTTCGTGGAGCTTCGTCAGCTCGCGACAGATCGCGGCCGGGCGACCCGGGCCGCAGGTGGCCACGAGATCGGCCAGCGTCGCGCCGACGCGCCCCGGCGCCTCGAAGAGGACGGCGGTGCGCGGATCCGCGGCCAGACGGGCGAGCCGCTCGCGCCGCTCCCGGCCGCGGCGCGGCAGGAACCCCTCGAACGACCAGCGCGGTCCCGCGATCCCCGACGCGACGAGGGCCGCGAGCACCGCCGACGGCCCGGGGATCGGGACGACCCGCCCCTCCTCGGCCGCCCAGGCCGCCACGAGCTCGGCGCCGGGATCCGAGACGAGCGGCGTTCCCGCATCCGTCACCATCGCGAGGTCGGCACCGCCGCGGAGGTGGTCGAGGAGCTCCGGGACGCGGGTCGCCGCGTTCCGCGCGTGGTGGCTGATGAGGCGCGTCTCCACGCCGTGGCGGGCGAAGAGCCGACGGGTCAGCCGGGTATCCTCGGCCGCGACGAGCGGCACCCTCCGCAGGATGTCGAGGGCCCGCAGGGTCACGTCCCCGAGGTTTCCGATCGGGGTCGCCACGATGTAGAGGATGCCGGGGCCGCGCGGATCGCCCGGGCCGCGCGGATCGCCCGGAGAGGCCGGGTCGCCGCCAGGGCCGGCGACCGCGCCAGTGCTGGTCCCGCCCGAGCCGCGCGCGGCGCGACCGCTCACGTCCGGGCGCTGCCCGGTCGTCGCCGCGGGTAGAGGTAGTCGATCCCCGTGGTCCGGGGGCCGAGCTTCGCGATCGGCGGGACCTGCCGCTTGAACTCCGAGGCGGCGACCATCCGCCCGACCCGCTCGATCGTGGACGCCTCGAAGCCCATCGCGACGAGCTCTGCGTCGGTCCGCCGCCCGTCGATCACCGCGAAGAGGAGCCGGTCGAGCTCGTGGTACGTGAAGCCGGCCTCCGTCTCGTCCGTCTGGCCCGGCCAAAGGTCGGCGGATGGCGCCTTGCGAAGGATCGCATCGGGAACACCGATCTCGAGGGAGAGTTGGCGGACCTGGGACTTGTAGAGGTCGCCGATGGGGTTGAAGGCGCAGGCGCTGTCGCCGAAGACCGTCGTGTACCCGATGAGCGCCTCCGTCTTGTTGCCCGTCCCGACGACGAGGCCGCTCCAGGAGACCGAGAGATCGTAGAGGACGGCCATCCGCGCCCGCGCCATGAAGTTGCCCCGCCGGAGCTGCGCGGCCTGGAGCGCGTCGGGCCCACCCGCCCCGGGCACACCCTCGCCGCCGAAGTACCCGTCCACGATCGGGCTGATCTCCACGAGGCGGCTCGCGCAGCCGAGCCGGCCGACGACCTCCTCCGCATCGGCCCGCGATGCCGGTGACGAGGTCCGGTACGGCATG
>JBBSAS010000382.1:0-2134 GCA_038252055.1 Candidatus Limnocylindrales bacterium | reverse complement strand
CTTGAAGGGCGGTTCGTCGCGGCGGGCGGGATCGTCGTCGAGGCCCCGACCATCCTGACCACCGGTCTCTCCTTCCAGGTCGATGACGGATCGGGGCCCATCCGCGTCGTCCTGTCCTTCACCCCGCCGGCCGCGCCCGCGCGCGGGCAGGTGGTCCAGGTCGTGGGGCCCCTGGGCCAGCGCGACACGAGCGGCACCGGCCTGGCGGGCTACCGCGTCCTCGTGACCGACCCGTCGCAACTGGTCGCGGTCCCCGCGCCGACGCCCGCACCGACACTCGAGCCGGCGCCGACACCCGTTCCGACCGCGAGCTCCTCGCCGACCTTCGAGCCGATCCCCACATCGACTCCCGGCCCGACGTCCAGCCCCAGCCCCACCCACACGCCAGCGCCCTCGACGAGTCCGGCGCCGACCCCCACGCCGATCCCATCGGGTTCACCGACCCCCGCGCCGATCACGATCGCCGCGGCGCGCGCGGCCGGCGCCGGTGCCCGCGTTGTCGTGGAAGGCGTCGTCACTGCCGAGGTCGGGCGCATCGGCCATCCCGCCCTCGTGCCGATCCAGGACGCCACCGCGGCCCTGGCCGTCCGCCTCCCGACGGGGGCCGCCCAGCCACCGCGCGGCGCGGTCCTTCGCGTGTCCGGGCTGCTCGCGGACCCGTACGGCCAGCTCGAGGTTCGGCCCACCAGCGCGAACGTGTCGATCGTCGACACCCGGGCCGTGCCAGACCCGATCCCCGTCGCCGCGCGATCACTCGGCGAGAGCGTCGAGACGCGGCTCGTGGTCATCGAGGGAACCCTCGATGCCCGCGCCACCCGCGAGGCGAGCGGTGACGTCGTCCTGCGACTGATCGACTCCTCGGGGGCGCCGTTCCAGGCACGGGGCTCGCGCGACAGCGGCCTCGAGCCGACGCTCGCTCGGCCCGGCGCCCGCCTGCGCCTGACCGGGATCGTCGGTCAGCGTGCGCCACGGAAGGGCGCTCTCGAGGGCTATCGCGTGTGGGCCCGCGACGGCCTCGACGTGACCGTCCTCGCCGAGGCTCCGACCCCGACACCGAAGCCCACCCCCACGCTGCGGCCGACGCCCACGCCGAAACCGGGCGCCACGCCGAAGCCCACGGGCGGGCCGGGATCCGCCGGGCCCACGATCTCGATCCAGGCCGCGGTGCGACAGGCCGTCGGGAAGGTGCGCGTCGAGGGCGTGGTCACGATCCCCGCGACGTTGCTGGACGCGACCGGACGGCGGGTCATCGTGCAGGATCGCTCGGCTGCCGTGGAGATCCTGCTCCCGACCGGGGTGACGGCGCCCCGCCCCGGTGCCCGCGTGCGGGCGGTCGGCGACATGGGGACTGCCTACGGCGCCCCGCGCATTCGCGCACTGACGATCGAGGATCTCGGAGCTGCGTCCCTGCCGGCGCCGCACGCGCTGGCGGCCGCGCCGGGGACCGCCGACGAAGGCGAGGTCGTCCGCGTCGACGGGACGGTCGTGGACGTCCATCGCCTCGGCGACCGGTGGCGGGCGGAGCTGAAGACGGGACACGGGACCGTCGTGATCGCGGGCCTCGCCGGGGCCGGGATCCCGGCGTCCACCCTGCTCGAGGGTGGCCACGCCACCGTGACAGGCGTCGTCCGGCGACCGCACCCCGCAGCCACCGACCGACGCTTCGCCATCGTTCCGCGGTGGCCCGACGACGTCCGGGCCACGCCGGCGACCAACGGAGCGGGCGCGAACGGGTCGAGCGGCAGCGCCGGGGGCATGGTGTCCGGGCCGGGCGGATCGGCCTCCCGGCCTCCCGGGTCGACGACGGGCCATGGGGCCCCGGTGGCGAGCCGGTCCGTGGTGGATGTCGATCTCGTCGAGCTCGGTGGCCACCTCGGCGGACGCGTCCGCGTGGGCGGCCTCGTCGTTTCCGTCGGACCGAACGGGCCCACGATCGACGATGGCACGGCGACGAGCGATCTCCGGCTCACCGGCGACGCGGCCGGACTCCGCGCGCTCCTAGAGGTGGGCGACGCCATCGGTGCGACGGGGTCGGTGGTCGCGGCAGGGGCCGGTACGGTGGTGGAGGTCGCGGCAGCGGCCGATCTTGTCCGCCTCGGCGATCTCGGAGAGGCGCTCCCCATGGTGCTGGCCT
>JBBSAS010000381.1:0-2135 GCA_038252055.1 Candidatus Limnocylindrales bacterium | reverse complement strand
GATCCCGTAGTAGGGAATCGACCCGGGGTCGAGATCGGTGAGGCGGGCGAGGATCTCGGCGGCGGCGGGGCCCTGGATCGCGACGAGCGCCGTGGCGAGCGAGCGGTCGTCGAGGATCGCCTTGCGACCCTTGAACCGCTCGGCCAGCGCATCGGACACGACGGTCGCGTTCGACGCGTTCGCGACGACGAGGAAGCCGTCGTCGGCGAGGCGGTAGACGATCAGGTCGTCGAGGATCCCACCGTCGGGGGCGCAGATCATCGAATACTGCGCCCGCCCCACCGCGAGGGTCCGGGGATCGGTCGTCACCGCGTGCGCGAGCGCGTCCCCGGCGTCGGGGCCGTCCACGAAGAGCTCGCCCATGTGGCTGAGGTCGAAGAGGCCGGCCTGCTCGCGAACCGCCCGGTGCTCCTCGAGGATCCCCGCGTACTGGATCGGCATCCGCCAGCCGGCGAAATCCACCATCCGTGCGCCCAGCGCCTCGTGGCGGGCCTCGAGAGGGGTCGCCCGCGTTTCGTCGGTCATCGTCGTTCCTCCCGGCTCACGCGACACCACGGTCGCGAGAATCGGCGATTGCGATCGCCCGGGCGACGAGCGCCCGTTCCGTCTCGAACGTCAGGAGCGCCGGCGCCTCCACGAACGGAACCCAGCGGACCTCGTCGAACTCGTGGTCGTGGCGGTCGAGGTCGCCGCCGATCGGCTCCATGAGCCAATAGTGCACGGTCTTGTGGATCCGGGCCCCGCCCTGGACGAAGTCGTACTCGATCGCGTCGAGGGGGGTGACCAGCCGGACGACGAGCCCGGTCTCCTCGGCGACCTCGCGAAGTGCGGTCTCCTCGAGCGTCTCGTTCGGATTGGGCGTGCCCTTCGGGAGCGTCCACGTCGCCCCGTCCCGCGCGCGGCGGCGCCGGCCCGCGACGAGATGCGGGACGCCGTCGATGGTGCGGGTGACGATGCCGCCGGCGGAGGTGGCGCTGGCGCGCTTCAGGCGCGCCACGGCGCCGTGGCCGTCCGCACGCGATGGCCCGCGGGGCGGACCCCGAACGTGGCCCAGCGGACCGCGGCGCGCGAACCGGCGAGGCCGAGCGGGGCGCGAGATCCACAGCAGGGGCGCGCCGTGCGCCATTCGGTCCGTCGAAGCGCCACCGGCCCGGTCTCGGGACGCGCGAGCAGCGTGGGGCGATCCCTACCGGTCCGGAACCGCGCATGGCGCCCGAGGCCCAGGAGCGGCTCACGGGCGCGCGGCGTCACCGTGGCGAACCGGGCGCTGGGACGGGCCGCATACCGGGCGGCGATGCTCCGCTGCATGCGCAGATCGTACCCCTTCAGCGGTCGGCTGTGAACGCCGCCCGGACTCGCCGCGCGGCCTCCTCCTCCAGGCCCCGCCGTGCCTCCGCGATCTCGACCTGTCGAAGGCCGAGGGCGCGGTAGACGGCGAGCGCGCCGCCGTCCGCGCCCGGCCTCGCGTCGGGGCCGGCGCCCGGGCCTCCGCCGGGGCCGGTGCCGGCCGCAGTGCCGCTGCCGATCGCCGAGGACGCGGCTGGGCGAGCGCCCGATCGGTCGCCGGCGACGGCGAGCGCCTCGAGGTGCGCGGCGATCGTCCCGGCGTCGCCCCGCACGGCAGGCCCGGTGAGCGCGGCAGCGGTCCCGAGGGCCCGGACGTTGGCGAGCGCCTGTGCCGCGAGGGGGCCGTAGACGGCGAGCGCGCCGGCCTCGTCGAGGCCGGCGAGTGCCGCGACCTCCGCGACGACGTCGAGGAGCGCGGTCAGCCCACCGGCGGCGAGGACCGCGGCCGCGTGGTAGGCGGCCTTCGACCCCGGGGCGAGACGGACGGGGACCGCGCCGAGGGAGGTCGCCATCTCGGCGAGGAGGTCGAGGAGTGGCTCGTCACCCTCGATCGCCACGGTGGCACCCGGCAGGGCAGCGAGGGCACGGTCGAGGTCGGCGAACGCGACGAGCGGATGGAAGGAACCGGCGCTCGTCCCCGCGGCGAGGGCGGGCGCCAGGATCCCCGCGTCGTGAATGCCGCTCGTGTGGACGATCGCCTGGCCCGAGTAGAGGCGCAGGCGGGCGGCGACGGTGGCCAGCGCGTCGTCCGGGACGGCAAGGATCGCGAGGTGGCACTCGTCGAGGAT
>JBBSAS010000380.1:0-2155 GCA_038252055.1 Candidatus Limnocylindrales bacterium | reverse complement strand
CGGCTGGAAGGCCGGCGACCTCTTCATGGCGATCCGCGTCGCCCTGACCGGGAAGACCGCCACGCCGCCGCTCTTCGAGTCGATGGTCGCCCTCGGCCGGGAGCGTGTCCTCGGGCGGCTCAGGGCCGCGATCGACGTGCTCGAGGCCCAGGCTTCGGCCTGAGCGGCCGAGCCACCTACGCGGCGGCCACGTCCCGCCTCCCGAACGCCCACGCGCCGAGCGCCGCGAGGAGCGCGGTCGGCGCGATGAGCGCCAGGTAGCGCCACGCCTCCGCGCCGTGGAGGAGGGGATCGCCGCCGAGCGCCCAGTCCCAGGGCGAGAGATGCCGGAGATCCGCGAGGTCCGGGCTGAGGGGGAAGAGCGCCGCGACGAGGTAGCCGGCGATTCCCACCGTGGTGCCGCTCGCGAGCACGAGCGACGGTCGAGCCCGGGTCCCGGCCACGGCGAAGGAGATGGCGCCGTGCAGGAGGGCGAGCAGGCCGGACAGGATCACCGTCGTCGTGAGCCGGCCGACGTCGACCTGGATTTCCACGATCGCATTCGAGATCACCTGCGTGACCAGGACGGCCGCGCAGATCAGGGCGACCCCCACCGCGGCTGCCCACGCCCGGCCGAGGAACAGCAGCCGTCGGTCGACCGGCTGGGAAAGGTAGATCTCCAGGCGGCCAGCGGCTTCTTCGGCGGCGGTCTGGCCATTCACGAACATCACCGCCGCGAACACGAGCAGCAGCGGTACGAGGATGGCGTAGAGGTTGCCGCGCAGGTATCCCTCCGGTGAGAGGATGTCCTCCACGCCGAACGCCTTGGCAAGCGCCGGCGGAATCATGTCCATCGCGTCCTGGACGAATGGCGTGGACTTGAACGCCGGCCAGAAGGCCATGGTGAGGGCGACCATGGCCGCGAGCCCGAGGGCCCACCAGAACGTGGCTCGTCGGAGCGCCCGAACGGGGAGCGTGAGCATCTCGCGGGTGGCGGCGTTCATCCGACCGGCTCCGCGTCGCTCGCACCGGATTGGACCCCAGGGGATCCGTCGGAACCGCCCCCGGTTGCGTAGAGGTCCATGAACGCGTCGTCGAGATCCGGGTCCTCCACCAGCATCGACGACACCCGGGTCCGGGCCAGCAGCTCGAGGAGCGGCTGGATCGGGCCGCCGAGCGTGGCCGCGAAACGGCGCCCATCGATCTCGGGATCCTCGATCCCGGGCAGCGCCCGGAGGGCGGATTCGTTCGGCGCCTCCTCGAACCAGGCCTCGACGCGTTGGCGGGTCCGCCCGCGCAGCTCGGCGACCGTTCCGAGCGCGATCACCCTCCCGGCTCGCAGGAGCGCGACCCGGTCGGCAACGCGCTGGACCTCGGAGAGGACGTGGGAGGAGAGGAAGACCGTGGTTCCGTCGGTCCGCGCTTCCCGGACGAGCCCGAGGAACTCGTGCTGCATGAGCGGATCAAGTCCGTTCGTCGGCTCGTCGAGGACGAGCAGGTCGGCGTTCGAGGCGAAGGCGAGGAGCAGGGCGACCTTGCGCCGGTTCCCCGACGAGAGGTCACGCAGCGGACGGCGCATGTCCAGGCGGAGCCGTTCGGCCACCTGATCCCGGCGTCGCACGTCGATCCCGCCGCGCAGGCGCCCGACGGATGCGACCAGGTCCAGCGTCGTGAGCCGATCGGGCAACCGCAGCTCGCCCGGGAAGTAGGCGATCCGCCTCCGCGCCTCGACCCCGTCATGCCAGGTGTCCAGCCCGAACGCGGTGACCCGTCCGTCGGTCGGCCGGAGCAGGCCCATCAGGCAGCGGATCGTCGTGCTCTTGCCGGCGCCATTCGGTCCGAGGAACCCGAAGACCTCGCCCTGCCGGACTGCGAGGTCGATGCCGCCCACCGCCTCGACCGAGCCGTACCGTTTGACGAGGTTGACCACGCCGATGACCGGGTCGTCGGCTTCCGTCGTGTGGTTCGTGGCCTGCATCCCGCACATCGTAGGCTGCGGGGCCGGATCGGGCGGAGAGCCCGGCGGCGAACGGAGTGGCGAGGCCGGAGTGGCGAGGCCGGAGTGGCACGCGCCGGGGATGACGCGCTGGGGCGGGACGTTCGTTAACAACCTGCCAACGCGCCGATAACCCCGACGCCTATCCTGTGAGGCGATGGCCCGCACGATCCTCGTCGT
>JBBSAS010000379.1:0-2168 GCA_038252055.1 Candidatus Limnocylindrales bacterium | reverse complement strand
GTCGGCCTGGCTGGGCCCGATGCTCCCGAGACCAGGCCCGCCGCGCATGACGTTCACGAGCACCACGGGGACCTCGGAACCGGCCATGTAGCTCATCGTCTCGGCCATCAGGCTGATCCCCGGCGACGAGGAGCTGACGAGGACGCGCGCGCCGGTCGCCGCCGCCCCGAGGGCCATGTTGATCGCCCCGAGCTCCGACTCGGCCTGGACGAAGGGCCGGCCCTCCTCGGGCATCCGGCGGGCCATCCATTCGAGGAGCTCGGCCTGGGGCGTGATCGGGTAGCCGAAGTAGGCGTCGCAGCCGGCCTGGATCGCGGCCTCGGCGATCGCCTCGTTGCCCTTCATGAGGACGCGCCGGCCGTGTGACAGGGCGTGGGCGGGGGCGCGGCGGCGATGGGTCGCGGGTGCGTGCTGGGCGCTCATGCCCGCGGCCCCCGCATCCCCGGCCGTTCGGGCCGTTCCGGTCGCGGGCGGGCGAGGATGGTGAGGACGCAGTCGGGGCAGACGCGGGCGCAATGGGCGTCCGATGTGCAGCTCTCCGGGTTCGTGATCCGGACCGGGTGGTACCCCTGCCCGTTGACCCGCGACTCGTCGAGGACCAGGATCCCCTTCGGACAGGCGACGACGCAGAGGCCGCAGCCCTTGCAGCGCTCCGCGTCGATGAGGACGGGCTCGAAGGGCGCCTGTGCGGACCGGCCTGCCCGGGCCGGGTCCGCTGCGCCCCCTAACGCCAGGATGTCGGCCGTGGGATCGGCGACGAGGACCATGACGCGATGCCTCCAGGCTCGCTGTGGCCTCCAGCGTCGGTTCCGGAGTGGGCGCTGGACAGTGCCGAAGGATTGCGAATGAGTGTCGAAACGGCCCGATCTGGATTCGTCGTCGGCGGATGCCCCGGTCGGCGCCGAGGCGTCAGCGCGGCACGGCGTTCGCCGGGAGGCGCCGCTCGGGCGCCGCCCCGACGAGCTCGAGGAGGCGCGCCCGGAGCTGGCGGTTCGTGAGCGACCCGGACGCCTCGTCCTCGACCGTCCGGACCCGCTGGTGGCGGAGGTCGGCCGTCCGCAACTCCGCGGCGAACCGGGCATGGACGGGGCCGGACCCGAGGATGACCACCCGGTCGGTGGGCGGCACACGGGCCGCGACCTCGCGCAGGTACGACGCGAGGAGCCGCTCCCGCCGCCGCTCCGCGAGGTCGTCCGGGTCGGCTCCGCCGCCGGACCGCACCCGCGAGTCGTGATGCACGTGGCCCGTGGTTCGCCGGTGCGGCGGGACCGCGGAGCGGACACACTCCTCCTCGATCGCGTCGGGACGCCCGGTCGCCGGATTGCCGGCGCGAAGGAGGATGGCTCCGTCGGTGTCCAGCCAGACGAGCGTGACGGGCCGAGCGAGGCGCTCGCGCGGGAGTCTCATCGGATCGCCTCCGGGTTGAGCGGCGGGCCGGCGGCCCACCTCCCGACGGTGATCGTGCACCCGGAGGCACCGGGGGGGCCAGAGTCCACGGTCACGAACCGACGCCCGGCGGCGATCCACGGGCCATTCGGCCCATCCGGGCGCATTGGGCCTGGGCGCAATCTATTCGCATGGCTGCATCCGTGGAGCCGGGCGCGCGCGTCCCCGCCGCCGGAACCGGGGGGATGCATGCGGCTCGCCAGATCGTCGTCGAGGGCGTCGTCCAGGGCGTCGGCTTTCGGCCGTTCGTCTGGCGCCTCGCGACCGAGCTCGATCTCGCCGGGCGCGTCCGCAACATCGCCGGCCGGGTGGAGATCGAGGCGAGCGGAAGGCGGGACGCCCTCGACGAGCTGGCCCGCCGGCTCCGCAGCGACGCGCCGCCGCGGGCGCGAGTTGACCGGGTCATGGTGGCGCCACTCGACGGTTTCGACGGCGACCGTACCCGACCGTTCGCGATCGACGAAAGCGTGAGCGCTGCCGCGACCGAATGCCAGTTCCCGCCCGACATCGCCACCTGCGACGACTGCCTTCGCGAGTTGTGGGATCCCGCCGATCGCCGCTATCGCTACCCGTTCACGAACTGTACGAACTGCGGTCCGCGCGCCACGATCATCGAGGACCTGCCCTACGACCGGGCCCGCACGAGCATGCGCGACTTCCCGCTCTGCCCGGCCTGCGCGGCGGAGTACGCCGATCCGGCCGACCGGCGCTTCCACGCCGAG
>JBBSAS010000378.1:0-2174 GCA_038252055.1 Candidatus Limnocylindrales bacterium | reverse complement strand
GAAGTCGAGCCCGATCCGGGCGCCGCCGAAGAGGAGGACGACGGGGTAGTCGCGCTCGCGGACGACCCGGGCGCAGTGGCGGCCGATGACGACGCCCATCATCTCCATCGTCGCCGCGGGAACGTCGAGGTCGTCGCGCTTCGCGAGCTTCTTGAGGTGATCGCTGAAGATCCCGGTGATCGGGCTCATGAAGAACGGCGGGCGAACCCCGGTCCGCTTCGTCACCGCGTTCCAGCGCTCGCAGGTCTCGATGACCTGGGCCACGGAGAAGACCTCGGTGATGATGACCTGGGAGCCCTCGGCGATGAGGGTCTCCATCGCCACGAGGCCGGGGGCGGTGGCCGGCAGCTTCGGGGTGATGTTGGGGGCGATCCGACGGCTCTCGCGGGCCTCCTCGATGATCACCGCCGCATCGGTGTCACGCTCGGGGGCCCCCTGGAGCGAGACGAACCCCTCGTGGCCGCCGGTCCGCTCCCAGACCGGGGCGAACCGCTCGGCGATCCGTCCGACGAGTCGGCTTTGGACCTGGTCAGCCACGACCTCGTCATCATCGGAGAGGGGCAGGCAGGCGCGGACGACCGGGAGGACCTCGTCGGGCACCCGCTTCACAAGGCCGCCGCCGTACGACGGGTTCGTCGTGCAGCCCATCGCGCCGTTCGCGATCGCGAGATCCATCTCGGCGCTCGTCGGGTTGTTGACCCAGAAGCGGAAGCCGGTCTCCGCCTGGACGCGCTCGAAGTAGGTTGCGGCCATGATGCGTTCGGAACCTCCAGGAGAACATGGGGTGCGGGTAGGCGACGGCACACCGGTCAGCCAGTTGAGGGTAGACCGTGTTCGAGGCCGCCGTCAACAACCGCCGAGTGCACATGTCGCGGCCTACCAGTGAATGAACTACTGGTCGACCGGTGCGCCAGCCGATACACTGTGCTTCTCGCCAGGAGCAGTCAAGCGACTCATGCAGCGGGCGACGATGGAGGGAAGACCGTGGCCGAACCCCAGGTGAACCAACCACCGAACGCGCGACGGCTGCCGGACGGCGAGATCGAGCGCTACGAGGTCGTGCGGGAGGTCGTCGACGAACTGATCGACCTGACCCTCAACCACCGGCAGTCGGGGCACCCGGGCGGCTCGCGCTCGAAGGCCCATCTCTTCCTCGGGACGCTCCTCTCGGGGGCGATGCGGTGGGACGTCCTCCGGCCGTGGCGAACCTATGCGGACCGCCTCGTCCTCTCGGCCGGCCACACGGTGCCGCTCGTCTACGCGACCCTGGCTACGTTCAACGAAGCGCTCCGGGCGCGGCACGGACGCGATGGCGACGAGCGCTTCGCCTTCCCCGTCGCGGGCCGCTGGGCGCTCACCTGGGAGGACCTTCTGACGTTCCGCCACCGCGAGGGCCTGCCCGGGCACGCGGAGATGGCCGGCAAGACCCTGATCTTCAAGGCGAACACCGGGCCGTCCGGCCACGGGATGCCGGTCGCCGCCGGCGAGGCACTCGCGCTGAAGATGGCCGGCTGTTCGGAGGTCAAGGTCTTCGTCGTCGAGGGAGAGGGGGGCCTCACCCCGGGGGTCACCCACGAGACGATGAACTCGGCCTGGGGCCTGGGGCTCGGGAACCTCGTCTTCCTCGTGGACTGGAACGACTTCGGGATCGACACCCGCCCGGCGTCGTCGGTCGTCTACGGGACCCCGGACGACTGGTTCGGCTCGCACGGCTGGCGGGTGCTCGGGACGCCCGAGGGGATGACCTGGGAGCCGGTGATCCGGACGGCCCTTGACGCCGCCCGCGGCGAGAACCCCGGGTTCGTCCCGACCGCCGCGTGGTTCCGGACGAAGAAGGGACGCGGCTACGGCAAGGAGGACGCGGCCTCGCACGGGACGCCCCACGCCCGCAACAGCGCGGCCTTCTGGGAGGCTCGCCGGGGCTTCATGGAGCGGCACGGGGTCACGTATGTGGGCTTCGGCGAGCCCGCACCCGCCGAGCCCGCCGCCCAGGAGGCGCAGGTACGGGCCAACCTCCAGGTCGCCGTCGGCGTCCTGACCCGGGATCCGGCGCTCGTCGACTGGCTGACCGAGCGCCTCATCTCGATCGCGGCGTCCATCCCGGACGAGATCGCCGGCAGCACGCTCGGCGGCGGGACCGCGGCGATCTTCGACGATCCCGCGATCACGGACTT
>JBBSAS010000377.1:0-2179 GCA_038252055.1 Candidatus Limnocylindrales bacterium | reverse complement strand
GAGGCGGAACGTCTCGACCGCCACCCGGTCACGGAGGGCGTCCTTCGTGATCGTCTCGCCGTTGACGACGGCAACGGCGGCGAGGTGCTCCTCGTACCAGCTCGCCACGCCGACGCCGACGAGGAGGAGGACGGCGATGACGACGACGGCGCCGAAGCCGACGGTGAAATAGAGGTTGCGCCGCGAGTCGGACTCTGGGCCGCTTCGGCGGCCGGTCCGCGTCGTCGGGCGAGCGCGGAAGGTCATGGTGCCTCTCGTGGATCGTGGCGGGTGTCCCGGGGGCGCGCGCACGGGCGCGCCGGGCCCGCCGCATGGTACCGCACCGGCGCCGGGTCGCCGGTCGCGGCACGACAACCTGCCTGCGGCCGACACGCGGGCGCGGCCGACACACGGGCTGCGGCCGAGCCGGGGGGCGTGCTACCCTTCGGCCGCCCATGACCGCCAATGCTTCGAGCTCCCCTGTCATCAAGAGCTCGTCCATCCGCCCCGGCCCCGTCGGCCTCGTCGTCGAGGGATTCCGGGAGGTCCTCTCCCGTCGACGGCTGATCCGCTACCTCATCCAGGCGGATCTCAAGAAGAAGGGCGCGGACACGATCCTCGGCAACGTCTGGTGGGTCCTCGACCCGCTCCTCCAGATGCTTGTCTACATGATCCTCGTGTCGGTCGTCTTCACGCGCAAGCAGCCCGACTACGCCCTCTTCATCTTCGCCGTCATCCTGCCCTGGAAGTGGTTCCTTGCCAGCGTGAACGACGCGATCGGGTCGGTGACGAGCCAGGAGCGGCTCATCAAGCAGCTCCAGTTCCCGAAGATCGTCCTGCCGATGGCCTCGACGCTCGCCGGGATCGTGAGCTTCTCGTTCGGCCTCGTCGCGCTCGCTGGCCTCTACCTCGTCGTCTTCCCTGATCGCTTCACGCTCTATGTCCTGCTCATCCCGGTGGTGGCCGTCGTCCAGCTCGTCTTCACGATGGGTGTCGGCCTCATCCTCTCGGCCGCGAACGTCTTCGTCCGTGACATCTCGAACGTCGCCCGCCACTTCCTGCGCCTCTGGTTCTACCTCTCGCCCGGCCTCTACTCGCTCACGCTGCTGACCGAGAGCAGCATCGGCAAGTCGCACCCGGAGCTGGTCAGGCTGCTCTACCTCAACCCGTTCGCGGTCCTCTTCGAGTCGTACCGGGCGGTCGCCTACGGGACGGCCGACGGGGGGATGCCGACGATGCCGAACTGGATCTCGCTCGGGATCCTGTTCGCGGTCTCGGTCGTTCTTCTCGTCATCGGGACGGCCTTCTTCAAGCGGCTCGAGCCCACGTTCGCGAAGGTCCTGTGACGGCCGCCGAGGCCGCCCCGGCCACGATCCCTTCCACCGGCACCGGGCCCGACGAGACGACGGCGATCGAGGTCCGCGACCTCGGGGTGCGCTACAACCTTCGGCTGACCCGGAAGACGACCCTCCGCAAGACGTTCACGAACCTCGCCCGCCGTGGCGAGCCCCGGGAAACCGAGTTCTGGGCGCTCCGGAACGTGGGGTTCCGGCTCGTGAACGGCGAGTCGCTCGCGGTGATCGGGCCGAACGGCGCGGGCAAGAGCACGCTCCTCCAGGTGCTGGCCGGGATCCTCCTGCCGTCCGAGGGGTCGATCGAGGTACGGGGACGGATCTCGAGCCTCCTGACGCTCGGCGCCGGCTTCGACCAGGATCTCACCGGCCGCGACAACATCCGGCTCGCGGGAGCCTTCCTCGGGATGGAAACGGCCGACGTCGAGGAGCGCCTGGAGCCGATCATCGAGTTCGCCGACATCGGGGACTTCATCGACGCCCCGCTCCGGACCTACTCCTCGGGGATGCGGGCGCGGCTCGGGTTCGCGATCGCGACCTCCGTCGATCCCGACGTGCTCCTCCTCGACGAAGTCCTCGCGACCGGAGACCAGGTCTTCCGGGCGAAGTCGAAGGACCGCGTCATCGAGCTGGTCCGATCGGCAAAGGCGATCGTCCTCGTGACCCACGACATGACCTGGGTCACCGAGTACTGCAACCGGGCGATCCTCCTGGAGAACGGTCGGGTGGTCGCCGAGGGCGACCCCGTCCCCGTCGTCGCCGTGCACCAGGAGCACTCGGAGATCGCCAAGGCTGCGAAGCGCGCCCAGATCGCCCGCTACGGCGGGGTCGTCCGGACCCGCTGATTC
>JBBSAS010000376.1:0-2183 GCA_038252055.1 Candidatus Limnocylindrales bacterium | reverse complement strand
CGGCAAGCGCGCGGGACGCGGCGTCGTCGTCCGCGAAGGCCGCGCGGACCTCGGCCCAGACGACGTCGCAGACGATCAGCTGCCCCGCCCCGAGGCATGATCGCAGCGACGCGAGTGAGAGTGCACCGAACGCGGGATCGTCGTAGAAGACGTCGAGCAGCACGCTCGTGTCGACCGCCGTGATCACGACCCCTGATCGTCCGGGTCGGGCCCGCGGAGCTCGCGGATCGTGGCGTCGGTGCCCCCCGCCGGGCGCGGCAGGATCCCGACGAGCTCGTCGAGGTGATCCGCGGGAACGAGCTTGTGGGCGACGAGCCGGCCGCCCACGTCCTCGAAGTCGAGGACGGTCCCCGGGCGAAGCCCCAGGCGATCGCGAAGCCGCTTCGGGATCGTGATCTGGCCCTTCTCGCTGACGGTTGTCTTCATACCAGAACGGTATGACTCTCGTACCGTCTCGTCAACCGCAACGTCCCGCCCCCGGGCAGCACCGATTGCCTGGGGGCACCCGGAGGCCCCGGGCTACTCCCCGAAGACCCGCTGGACCTCCCGGAGACCGGCGGCGAGCGCGTCGATGTCGTCGGTCGTCGTGAAGACCGAGAAGCTGGCCCGGGCCGTGGCGGCCAGGTCGAGGCGCTCGTGGAGCGGCATCGTGCAGTGGTGGCCCGCCCGGATGCAGACACCCTGCCGATCGAGGATCTGGGCCACGTCGTGGGGGTGGATGCCGGGCAGGTTGAACGAGACGACGCCGCTGCGCAGCTCCGCCGGCGGGCCGTAGAGGACGATCCCGGGGACGTCGCGAGTCAGCACGTCGAGCGCGTAGGCCGTTAGCTCGCGCTCGTGGGCCGCGACCCGCTCCATCCCGAGCTCCCGCAGGTAGTCGGCGGCGACGCCGAGGCCGATCGCGGCGCTGATATCGGGCGTGCCTGCCTCGAACTTCCAGGGGACGTCATTGAACTCGCTCCGGCGCAGCTTGACCTCGCGGATCATGTCGCCGCCGGTGAGGAACGGGGGCATGGCGTCGAGGAGCTCGCGGCGCCCCCAGAGGACGCCCGAGCCGGTGGGGCCGAGCATCTTGTGCCCGGAGAAGACGTAGAAGTCGGCGCCCAGCGCCTGGACGTCCACCGGGAGGTGCGGCACGGCCTGGGCGCCATCGACGAGGACGAGGGCGCCGGCCGCGTGGGCCATCTCGACCATCTCCCGGACCGGGTTGACGGTGCCCAGCATGTTCGAGACGTGGGTGAAGGCGACGAGCTTCGGCCGAAGCCGCAGTAGGACCTCGAAGACGTCGAGGCGGAGGATCCCGTCGTCGGTGATCGGGATGAACTCCAGGTCGCCGTCCACCTCCTGGGCCAGGACCTGCCAGGGGACGAGGTTGGCGTGGTGCTCCATCTCCGTCAGCACGATCGCGTCGCCCTGGCCGACGTTCCGGCGACCCCAGCTGTAGGCGACGAGGTTGATCGCCTCGGTCGCGTTGCGGGACCAGACGATCTCGTGGGCGGCCGGGGCGTTGATGAACTGCGCCACCCGGGCCCGGGCGCCCTCGTAGGCGGCAGTCGCCCGCTCGCTCAGCTCGTAGATGCCGCGGTGGACGTTGGCGTTGTCCTCGCGGTAGTAGTGGTCCATTGCCTCGATCACGGCCAGAGGCTTCTGGCTCGTGGCGGCCGAGTCGAGGTAGACGAGGGGCCGGCCGTGGGACTGCTGGGCGAGGATCGGGAAGTCGGCCCGGAGGGCGCGTGGATCGATGGCGCCACGCGTGTCGAGAGTGGCCGACCCGGCGATCTTGGGCGGCTCGACGGTGTCGGATGCCCCCGCGACGCGAGACGGGCTGGTGGCGAGGTCGGTCATGCGGTCGTGCTCCTGCCCGGGGACTCGCGGCTCGTCAGCCGGCCGCAGCCGATTCGGGGACGCGGGTCGCGTAGGCCACGTCGGATTCGTCGGCATCGAACCCGGCGGCGCGGAGGATCGGCGCGTAGCCGTTCTCCTCCAGCTCCAGGGCCAGCTCGCGGCCGCCGCTGGTGATGATGCGGCCGCGGGCCAGGACATGGACCCGGTCCGGCTTGATGTAGTTCAGGAGGCGCTGGTAGTGGGTGATGAGGAGGACGCCGAGGTTCGGGCTGAGCATCGCGTTGACGCCCTCGGCGACGATCCGGAGGGCGTCGATGTCGAGGCCCGAATCGGTCTCG
>JBBSAS010000375.1:0-2185 GCA_038252055.1 Candidatus Limnocylindrales bacterium | reverse complement strand
GATGCGATCAGGTAGGCGAGCGTGCGCCGGGCCGTTGCCTCGGCGCCCAGCGCGACGAACGCACCGGCCGACTCGACGAGGTCGCGCGACCAGACCAGGTGGTAGCCGCCCACGTCGTTGCGGGTGTTGCCCCATGGGATCGACAGGCTGGCTACGGTCGCGCCCGGCAGGGTCCGGTCCTGGAGGGCGCGGAGCACCGCCGCGGACGTCATGTAGAGGTCGCGGTCCTCCTGCGGCAGGTCGGCGGGCGGTTCCACCACCGTCCGGACGAACCCCTGCCAGTTGCCGACGTACTCGTCCCAGGCACTCTGGAAGGGGCCGATCAGGGCGGCAGACCCCTCCAGCCCGGCTTCGTCGGGCCGGGCACCGAACGCCAGGACGAGCTGACCCACGCCGCCGTCGAGCGCCAGCTCGCTGATGCCTGCCACGTTGCCAGCGTCGGTGCGCGCGTACGTCCAGGTCATCCGGCCGTTCGACGCGAAGTCCTGCCACCCGTCCGAGGTCCCGACGTATCCCACGCTCTGGCGGACCGGGCAGGGGTCGGATGCCAGCGCCAGAGCCCACGGGCCGTTCTGGGCAAACATCATCGCCCGCCCCTTGTACGTGCCAACCCAGGCGCGGGCACGGAGGCCACCGAACCCCAGGTGGGGCGCGAGCAGCGGATAGAGGCGCAACGGATGGGCCGCCCGCGCCGGATCGCCGGCGTCGCGGAGATCCACGAGGCGTGCCTCGATGCGGACGACGTCGGCGTGGTCGTCGGCGCAGATCCGGAGGGTCAGCTCGTAGCGCGCGTGGCGGTGCACGGCCGTGATCGCCGGCACGCCCGCGTCCTCGTGGCGGACGGTGTGTGTGGCGTCGCGCTTCACCTCGCTCCAGAACCCGGTGTCGTCGGCCACGATGAAGCCCAGGTCGCGGACCTGGGGCCGGTCCACGTGCGGCCAATAGACCTCGTTGAGGATCCCGTGCCCGATCGTGAACCACACCCGGCTTGAGTAGTGGGACGTCCCGACGGCGTCCTTGTCGCTGCTCGACCAGGTCGGCGGGATGCCGGGCGCACCCGGAGCGACCGGTCCATCCGGATCGCTCATTGGAGCACCCTCGCTCTCATCGGGCGACCTCGGGCTTCTCCACCGGCTCGTGCCAGCGATCGCCGGGCCGGAGCACGTTGGCCGCCTCGGGCGGACCCCAGGTCCCCTGCTCGTAGGCGTGGGGCGGGGTCCTGCTCTCGAGCACGTCGTCGACGATCCGCCAGGCCGCCTCGACCCAGTCCTCGCGGGCGAAGAGCGACTGGTCGCCCCGGAGCGCGTCGCCGATCAGGCGCTCATAGGGCGGCTCCTCGGTGCCGCTCTGGTGCGAGGCATACAACTCGACGGCCTCGCCGACCATGGCCTCGCCGGGCTTCTTCGCCCGCGCCCCGAGCGAGATCGACATGTCGGGCGTCAGGCGGAAGCGGAAGTAGTCGGCACCCGCCGGCCCCGCCTGGCCGAAGACCGCCCGCGGCGGGCCCTTCAGCGTGACGAGGACCTCGGTGGCGGTGATTGGGAGGCTCTTGCCGGTCCGGACGTAGAACGGCACGCCGGCCCAACGCCAGGTCTCCACTGCAAGGCGCAGGGCCGCGAAGGTCTCCGTCGTCGAACCCGGCGCGACGCCTGCGACGGACCGGTAGCCGCGGTACTGGCCGAGCACGATGTCGTCCGGGGCCAGTGGGCGGATCGCGTCCACGATCTTGAACTGCTCGTTGCGGATCGCCTCCGGCGTGTGGCCCGAAGGCGGCTCCATGGCGAGCAGGCTCACCACCTGGAGGAGGTGATTCTGGACGACGTCGCGGATTGCTCCTGCCTGGTCGTAGAAGGCGCCGCGGTCGGCGACATCGAAGGCCTCGGCCATCGTGACCTGGACATTCGCGACGTTGGCGCGATTCCAGATGGGCTCCAGGAACGCGTTGGCGAACCGGAAGTAGAGCAGGTTCCGGACGGGCTCCTTGCCGAGGTAGTGGTCGATTCGGAAGACGGACGGTGCGTCGAAGACCGCTGCGACGGCCGCGTTGAGCTCGCGGGCGGAGGCGAGGTCGCGGCCGAACGGCTTCTCGACGATGATCCGCGCCCCCTCGGCGCAGCCCGAGGCCTGGAGGTTGGCGACCACCGTGCCGAAGAGCGCCGGTGGAACCGCCAGGTAGTGGAGCGGG
>JBBSAS010000374.1:0-2205 GCA_038252055.1 Candidatus Limnocylindrales bacterium | reverse complement strand
CTCCTTCTCGCCCTGGCGCTCGTCCTTGCCGGCGAGGGCTGACTTGCCGTCCTCGAGGATCTTGTCGCGCCAGGCGTAGTAGAGGGTCTCGGCGATCTCGTGCTCTCTGCAGACGTCGCGGACTGATCTGTCTCCCCGCAGCCCTGCGAGGACGATCTCCAGCTTCTGCTGGGCGCTGAATTTGCGGTACTTGCGTTGCTCTGCCAACTCGATCTCCTTGGTGGTCGAGCGGCCATCCTGGGAGTCGCCTCGGATGCCTTCGTCGGGGCTTCGCCCCTCCTCGGCTTCCGAGCGATCTACGTGAGGTGGGGGTCAACGCGGAGGTGGGGTCCTGGCCATGCTCGCCCCGGGACCCTCGTCCTACCCTCTCTCACCGCGACCGCGCGGGCCGGTCACCGGCGCGGCGGCCCGAAGAGCGGCGCGCTTCTCGTCTCCCGCGGCCCAGTAGATGCGAAACGTGACCTCGTTCCCGGGGGTGGTCCCATGGCCCTTATTGGAACGTGACCGACCTGGTGAAGAGAGAACGGAATGGCGCCACTAGCCCGGATCTTGCGCCAAGCCGCGAATAGTGAATTCGCGGAGCGCTCACCCGTGACTGTGAGGGCGTGAGGCAGCTGGCGGCCCGCAGCGGGCGTGCCGTGCTCGGTCGCTCCCTTCGCAGGGGCCTCGGCGAGCAGGCTTCGCCGGGCGCAGAGCGTCGGGTTGCGAATCGCGATGAGGGAAGCGGCGCCGGCGGTCAGTTGGCGGGCGCAGGCAGCGCCCTGAGCTTGGCGAAGGCGGCCGCGAGCTCGGCCGACCAGGGCCAGCTCACCGGCAGGCGAAGGCGGGCGCGGCGTCCTGAGAAGGCGAGCCGGCCGGCGACGTGAAGGAGGCGGTGGCGCAGGCGCTTGGGGCGCGAGCGCGCCAGCTCGCCGGTGAGCAGCAGCGCCTTCGCCCAGGCGAGCAGGTCGTGGGCGACGAGGACCAGCTCGAGCCAGACCGCGTTCATCGCAAAGGCACGGAAGGGCAGCTTGGCGAGGCCGGTGTCCTTGTCGTCGGCGATCTGGCCCTCGGCCCGGGCGCGGGCGCGGTGGCGGCGCTCGAGCGCGGCGACGTCGGAGCCGCCTTGGTCGGTGAGGATCGCCTGGAAGCGGTGGCCGTCACGGTCGGTGAAGGAGAGCTGGGCGCCGGGGTGGGGGCGCTCGCGGCGGACGAGGAGCCGGGAGCCGGAGGGCCAGCCGGAGAGGTCGATCAGCTCGGTGGCCTCGGCGACCTCGCCGTTTGAGCGCGCCGAGCCGTCCTGGCCTTGCGCCGCAACCCAGCGCTCATCGGCGATGCGGGCGATCGCCTCGCGAACCGGCTCGGTCAGGTCGAAGCCGACCGAGAAGCGGACGGCGCCCTCGCGCGCCCACTCCAGCAGATCATGGGTGGCGCCGGCGGAGTCGACCCGCAGCAGGACCTCGATCCCCTCGACGCGCTCGCTCGGGACCTGCTCCAGCGCCGCTTCGGCGACGGCGATCTGGTCGGCCGCGGTGTTGGCGCCGGCGTTGCCGGGCCTGAGCATCCCAGCCGCGGCCTCTTGGGACTCATCGAAATAGGCGAGCATCGGGTGGAAGCCGAAGCCGCCCTTGAAGTTCCCCGCCGCCCCCTCCTTCTCGGAGTGGCTCCCGACGAGGGTCGCGTCGAGGTCGATCGTCACCCGCTCGGGCCCGACGCCGAGCTCCCAGGCGCGCTCGCGGGCCTTCTTGCGCGCCACGCGCAGGCCGTCGAGGAGCTCGGGGTCCGCTGCGATCCGCTCGATCGCCCGGTAGGCGGTGGCATCGGAGGCGACCTCGCCGAACAGCGGCGCGTGCTCGCGGATCGCACCGAGGTCTGCGAGCGCCTCGCCGCCGTCGGCGAGCATCACCGCGAGGTCGCGGACGACGCGGCCCGGGTCATGGCCAGCGCGGCGCTCGCGCATTCCCGAGAGACCTCGCGAGAGCCCTCTCGTCAGCCCGCACCTGTCGGCGACCTGACTCAGGAGCGCGGTGCCCGCGTGGGAGACCAACCCCTCTCCGTCCGCCGTCACGTCTACGGTCAATTCGCGGCCATCGCGCTGCACCTTCAAGGTGAGACCTCCTGGGTCGGGTTCGACGAGCTTGCAACCCGCAGGATCCCTGCTCAGGCGGACGAAATCGCCCCGGTCAGAAGACCGGGGCGTTCACCTTGGTGCAGGATCGAGGCTAG
>JBBSAS010000373.1:0-2223 GCA_038252055.1 Candidatus Limnocylindrales bacterium | reverse complement strand
CGGAAGATCTGGGCACCGGCGCGGAAGGCGCCGACGAGGCCCGTGCCCTCGGGCTGCGAGGCCGTCACGAGGACGTTCCAGCCCCAGATGCGCTCGGGACCGGCGTCGGCCGGGGAGCCCCAGATGTAGATGCCGTCGACCGTCCGCAGGAGCCGGACGTCGGTCCAGTCGTTCGGGTGTACCACGGCGTTCGTGGGCTCGAAGAAGGCGTTCACCCGGATTTTGTTGCCGGCCCGGTAGAAGGCGTCAGGCGTCGGGTCGGCACCCTTGGCCTGCGTCTGGATGCCGGGGGTCGCGAGCAGGCCCAGCAGGTTCGGCGCGACGCCGTTGCCGTTGAGGAGCTGGCTGTTCTCGCGGAGTTGGACGAACATCCGCAGGCGGGTGTCGATATACGACTCCACCATCGGCACGTCTTCCAGTGCCTGGTTCGTGATCGGAAGGTGCGTGGCGATCGTGCGGACCGGGCTTGACTTCTCGGTCAGGGCCAGCGTGGACTCGGGCTTGGCGGAACCCTCGGCGACTTCCGCGGCCGCGTTGGTCGTGGTCGTCTCCTCCAGGTACGGGATCGCGTTCTGCGACGTGCGGCCCTCGTTCATGAGCGAGGCGACCGACGCCACGTCGGCCCCGGGGGTGATGACATCGGGGAGCCGGACGGCCTCGGGGGCCCAGCCGGTCGCGGTGTCGAACAGGGCCTTGACGCCACGGGACGCGATGGCCTTGCCGTACTGTGCCTGCATGTCGACCACGAACGGAGCGGACTCCCGCATGGACGGGCGCCAGCTCTTGAAGGCATCGGACTCGGTGAACAGCTCGCCGAGCGACTTGCGGTTGGCGGGCGCCTCCTGGCGGTCGTCGGACGGATCGGCATCGCGGGTCTTGCCGCGGGCGGCGCCGTTGGCCTCGGCCATCGTCTGCATCTCGAGGAGCACCTCGTATGCCTTGGCGGCGGCCGTGATCGCTTCGTTGCGCTCCTGCGCCTCGGGGGCCTTCTCTGTCGGCATGTCGATGAGCTTGCCGACTTTCGGGAACTGGGCGAAGAACGTCTCCTGCTCGGTGCGGAGGCGGGCGACTTCGGCGCCGGCCTGCTGGAGGGTAGGCATCAGATGATCCTTTCGGTGTTGGGCAGGGTTGCGAGGATGAACTCCCACTCGGCCAGCGTCGCGGCAGCGAGCCGCTTGCCGGCCGTTGGGTCGGTGGCCGTGAGCATCCCCTCGAGGGTGGACGTCTGTTCCCGCATGACATCGCCCAGGGCGGCGAGACGGGACCAGTTGTCGCCCGAGAGGACGCGGCCTTCCTTGGCACGCATGGCGGCCAGCTCCTGCGTGCGCGTCGCGAATGCCTTGACGGTGACCAGCAAGCGGTCGCCCTCATCGGCGTAGGAGAGCGCGGCAGGCACGCCCTCGTCGCGACTGGATGCCAGCTCGTCGAGCGCCTTGAGGGCGGCGGCGAGCGGATCGGGGATGTCGAGGTTGGCGATGGCGTCGGTCGCGGACTTGACGGCATAGACGACCGCGAGGGGGTTGGCGGGGGTGGGCGTGAGGCTGAGCTCCACCCACGGCCAGCGGGTGATGAGGCCGGCCTTCGTCGTCTGGACGAGGTGCGGCATCGCGCCGGAACTGAACGACATCGCGCCCTGGTCCACGAGCTTGCCGATCATGGCCCGGTAGCGGCTGGACTTATCGAGCTCAACCTGTGCCCAGTGGCCGTCGTCGCGGGTGTCGAGGCTCACCTGTCGACCCACGAGGTCCGCCTTGACCGCTCCGTTGAGGCCATGGCCGTAGAGGACGGGCCGGCCGGTTTCGCCGAACCACGGCAGGCACAGATCCGTCGCGGCGTCGAAACTCTCGCCATCGAAATCCTTGCCCGCGATCGGACCGCCGAACGGGATCGCCAGCCCCTCGATCATGTTGGGGGCGTCCTTGACGAACGTGATGGCCATGGCGGCCTCCTTCCCGGCCGCTCGGGCGACCTTGGCGAATGCATCGATACGGGTGCTGAGGTCCGCCAGCACGCGAGCGAAGTCCGCTTCCGTGGTGGGGTCGTCGATCGGCCAGTGCAGGACCTTGGCGCCGGGAAATGCCGGGAGCGCGTCGCGCGCCTCCGGGCTGAGGCTGATCACGTAATCCCAGGAGTTGTCCGCGAACGCGCCGACGTACATCGGGGCTGCCCCCGCGTAGTCGATGCCGACCCCCTCGAGCGCCGCGATCGTGAGTGGGTTCGGCT
>JBBSAS010000372.1:0-2224 GCA_038252055.1 Candidatus Limnocylindrales bacterium | reverse complement strand
GGAGGAGCACCTCGCCCACTCACGAGAGATCGTCCTCGCGCTCGACCGCTCGACGCGGGCTGCGCGGGACCGCCGTCGCGGCAAGGGCGGCGATGGTGGCGGTCGCGACGGGGGTGGCGGGGCCCGGTGACCCGGCGTCAGCCGACGGCGCGTCCCAGGAGCTCGTTTGCGAGGTTCACGACGTCCTGCGAGGACATCCGGTAGCGCCACAGGAGGTCGTTCACGTGGCCGGTGTGGATGAAGTCGTCGGGATCCGTGCCGATCGCCCCGACCCGCTTCCCGATCCCCTTCGCGACGCACGCCTCCGCGACGAGCGAGTGGAGACCGCCGCTGACGCAGTGGTTCTCCAGGGTGATCATCGTTCCGACCGAGCTGGCCATGTCGTAGAGGAGGTCGCGGTCGAACGGCTTGAGCGAGGGGTGATGGTCGATCCGGACGCCGATGCCCTGGGCCTTCAGCTTCTCGGCCGCGAGGATCGCCGTCTGGAGCATGAAGCCGGTCGTGACCATCCCGACATCGGCGCCATGGTCGAGCACCGTGACGCCCCTGCCGACCTGGAACCGGTAGTCGGAGCCGATCAGGTTGTCGGCCACCTCGCAGCGGACGATCCGAAGGTACCACGGCCCGTCCGTCTCGACGGCGGCCCGCAGGACCTGCCGCATCTCCTCGTTGCAGGACGGCTCGACGACGGTCAGGCGGGGCACGCGGAGGAGCGTCCCGAGCTCCTTGTCGCTCTGGTGGGTCGCCCCGGCCTTCCCGGTGAAGAGGCCGACGTACGCGCCGATGAACTTCACGTTCAGGTTGCTGTAAGCAACCGTCACGTAGAGCTGGTCGAGCATCCGTCGGCTGAAGGCGTCGAACGTGCAGGGGAACGGGATGTAGCCCTCCTGCGAGAGCCCGGCCGCGATCGCGATCAGGTTCTGCTCGGCGATCCCGGTCTTCACGAGCTTTGCCGGGTGGAAATGCTCGAAGATGTGGAGGCCGGTGGAGCTGCGCAGGTCGGCGTCGAGTGCGCGGATCCGGGGGTGCTCGTCGGCGAGGTCCGCGAGGGCGAACCCCATCTGGTAGCGCATCTCGGTGGTCTTCTGCCGGTCCGGCAGGGTGAACTGGGCCATCGGGTCGTGCCCCCTACATCTGCCGGTCGGTGATCTGGTCGGTCGCCTCGTGGAGCGGCGGGACGATCTCCGTGATCGCCTTGATCGCCTCCGGGAGCTCGCGGGGGATCCCGAGGCGCTTCCCGTCGTGCTCCCAGATCTCGTCGATCCAGTGGCCGGCCGCCTCCGCGTTACGCGGGGCGGAGGTGTGCCAGTTGACGTTGTACTGGGCCTGGTCGACCTTCTTGCCCTTCACCGTGTTGAGGATCACCGCAGCCGGCTTGCCACGGCGCTGGGCGCCGATCACGTTGAACAGGTCCACGAGCTCAGCGACGTCGTGCCCGTTGCGCGTCTCGTAGACGTCGAGGTTGAACGCCCGCAGCTTGTCCGCGAGCGGCTCGAGGCTCATGTCCTGGGCGAGGAAGCCCTTCGCGAAGACCTTGTTGTAGTCGATGACGAAGACGAGGTTGTCGAGCTTGTAGTGGCCGGCGGCCATGAAGGCCTCCCAGACGGAGCCCTCGTTGCACTCGCCGTCGCCCATGAGGACGTAGATCATCCGGTCGCCCTGGTCCGGGCCGTTGAAGCGCATCCCGAGCGCGCGTCCGACGGCGACGCCGGGGATCTGGCCGAGCGAGCCGCCGGAGACCTCGATGCCGGGCGTCTCGGTCGAGTCCGGGTGTGACTCGAGGCCGGATCCCCACATCCCGTAGAACTTCAGGCGCTCGACCTCGAAATAGCCGAACAACGCGAGCACCGTGTAGAGCGACGGGCAGGTGTGCGCCTTCGAGAGGTAGAAGACGTCCCGCATCGGCCACGCCGGGTCGCTGGCATCGAAGCGCAGGACGTAGTTGAACAGGACGGCGAGAAACTCCGCGTCCGAGAAGCTCCCCCCGGGATGGCCGAGGCCGGCGCACGTCATCTGCCACGTCGTGTAGGTCCGGATCAGGTACGCCAGCGTCTCCGTGTTGTGCAGGAGATCGGCGTGCTCGGCGTGGAACGGCAGGCAGTCGATCCGGGTCCGGCTGTTCTCCCGGAACGGCGTCCAGAGCGCGGGGAGGTCGAAGGGATCGAGATGCCCCTCGGGAACCGTGATGCGGGACGGCAGCGGGGGCAGGCTGATCATCGGTCTC
>JBBSAS010000371.1:0-2224 GCA_038252055.1 Candidatus Limnocylindrales bacterium | reverse complement strand
GTCACGAAGCCCCAGAGCTTCCCCCGGGGCATCGGACCCGCCGCCTCGGGCCAGCGGAGCCAGACGTGCCGGCCGTGGGCGGTCAGCGTGGTGAGCGTGGGGCCGGGCTGGCCGAGCCGCGCGATCAGCCGGTCCCACAGGGCGACGCCCTCGCCGTCCACGTCGAACACGAGGACGCCCTCGGGCGGGTTGAGCCCGTAGTTGGGCGTCCCCGGGTTGCGCAGGAACGTGGCGATCCTCTCGGGGTTGTCGGTGCCGTCCTTGAAGCCGTGGGTCGAGGAGGGGTGCTTGCCGACGTTGTCGGGGCCGTGCCGCCGCGTCCCGTCGTGGGCGTCCCCGCAGAAGCAGCGGCCATCTTCCGAGCCCCAGACCGGGAAGGCCGTGCAGCCGAGCCCGACGTACCAGCAGGCGGCGCGGATGGGGTCGACGCGGTGCTGCGCCTCGGCGATCACGAGAAGCCGCCGGTCTTGTGGGCGTCCGTCCAGGCGACCTCGATGCGCGGCGGAATGCCGGACGCGGGAAAGTCCGGCGGGTAGGTCACGAGCAGGGCACGGAGGAGCTCGGGCTTCTCGACGCCGTGGTACCGGAGGTACGATCGCGACGGCATGACCCGGTACGGCGAGACGGTGAAGCCGCACAGCTCGGGCCATGACGCCACCTTGGCGTGGCCGCAGGACCAGGCGTGCCCGCGCGTGCAGCTGTACATGGCGAAGTACCAGTCGGGGCGCTCCTGGACGACCGCCCAGGGCAGGTAGCCGACGACGCCGTCGCGCTCCTTGTCGGCCGGCGAGCACCACTCGTCCAACGCGCTGTCGGGCAAGGGCCATCCGCGGTGGATGCCGATCCCGACGGGCCAGATCAGCTCGCGGCGGGCGACGCCCGCCTCCCGGCGCAGCGCCCGCCCGCTCGTGGTGCCCACAGCGTCCCCGTCCCTCAGAAGGGCAACGCGTCGTCGGCCAGGACGGTCTGGACGACCGGCTGCGCCGCCCGCGCCTTCGGCCGGGCCGACAGGTTGGCGATCTTCGCCCAGCCGCCCTCCTCGATCGCGATCGTCGCCAAGGCCTCCCGCCCGACGAGCTGGGACTTCGGGTACGACTGCCCGACCGCGGGTGGGGTGCCGCCGAGGAGGGCCGTCAGCCAGGCGTACGTCTTCGACTTCGGGCCGGACGAGACCGACGCCGAGCCCGTGACCTCGGAGCCGTCCTCGAGGGCGAACGTCCAGTCGCGGAGCTGAACCTCCTTGCCGGCGTTGACGCCGGTCTGCGGGTAGATCGTCCGCGGCTCGGAGATGTTGGTGAGGGTGACCTCGTACACGCCGGGCGTGATGTCGCTGGGCGGTGCGCCGGCGCTGATGGTGATGATGTCGTCGGTCATGGCTGGCTGCTCCTTCTGTGGTCGGGAGAGGAGGGGGTGGTCGGGCTACCGTCGTCTCGCGGGCAGCACCTCCTCGACCGCGGCCAGGCAGACCGGGCAGCGGGGCTGCGTCTCGGGCCAGCCGAACCGGGGCTCGATCGGCCGCCGGCCGCAGGAGTTGCGCAGGCGACCGGTCATCGCCGCGTGGGCCTGGCCGTCGCGGTCGGCGGTCCAGGTGAGGCGGGTCATCGGTCGGCCTCGGCCGGCCCGTCTCGCAGGCTGCACGAGCAACCAGGGGGTGCGTCGACGCGGGGTGGCACCGCCGCGGGCACCTCGCGATCGAGCGCGGCGAGGACGAGCACGGCCGCCTGCTGGCGCGGGCTGCGCCGCTCGCGCCGGGCGAGTTCCCGCAGCCGCTCGGCGTCGTCGGTCGGAATGGCAACGGTGAAGGTGTACATGACCCCGAGAGCGTGGCCCACGGGGTCCGGGTGGAAGTAGGGGCGCAATCCGGTGACTTACCCGGTGACTTATCCGGGTGCCCGGTGCGAAAGGCGGGTGAAAAGCCGGTGTGAAAGCCGGGTGTCCGGTGCGAAAGCCGGGTGTCCGGTGCGCTATCCGGATGCCCGGCCGTACCGCCTCACGAGCTTGCGGAGATGGTCGGGATCGGCGCCGACGGTCCCGTCGAGCATCACGAAGTGCGCCGCGATCGAGCGGTACGTGTACGGGGGCGTCGCCCGCTCCTTCGCTGCCTGGTAACGCGCGGCGAACAGCTCGACCGTCCAGCCGGGCCGGCCCAGCCTGGGCGCGTCGGCCGGTGCGGACCCGCCCTCGGCGCCCGCGTCGCGTCCGGTGGCGTCGCCCCGACCCCGCG
>JBBSAS010000370.1:0-2231 GCA_038252055.1 Candidatus Limnocylindrales bacterium | reverse complement strand
CCGGTGACCAGGCGGACCTCGCCGAGCGCTCCGTCGGCGACGTGCCGGGCGAGGTGCTGGTTGAGGGGGTAGAAGCGGATGTTGAAGTTGACCGCGTTCACGACGCCGACCGCCCGGGCGAGCCGGACGAGCTCTGCGGATTCACCGGAGGTGGTGGCGAGGGGCTTCTCGCAGACGACGTTCTTGCCGGCGGCAAGGATCGCCGTCACCTGGGGAACGTGCAGGGCGTTGGGGGAGGTGACGTGGACGACCTCCACGCGCTCGTCGGCCAGCATCTCCTCCATGGAGGCGTAGGCGCGGGGGAGTCCCAGCTCGGCGGCCCGCTTCGCCCCGTGCTCGGGCGAGACTTCGAGGAGGCCGTAAATCGGGACGCCGAGACGGCGCAGGGCCTCGATGTGGACGGATCCGATGAACCCGCTGCCGATCACGGCGGCACCGATCTCGCTGATGCGTCTCATGCGGAGAGAACCTCGGGGCGTGGAGCGAAGCCGCGCAAACGTCTAGACGGCTAGACGGCATCCTAGCGGGGTTGCGCGATGGATGCACGCGCAATTCGCGCGGGTTGCAACCGTCGTCGTCGGCCGCCCCGTCGCTCCGCGCCGGCTCATCCCGTGCCGGGATTCGCCGCGGCCGGTCGCGATCCCTGGTCGCTTCGCTGGCCGCTACTCCGCCGCGCCGCTCGTGGCGGCCGCCACGAGCGTCTGTGCCTCGTCGAGGATCCGGGCGAGGTGCTCCTCGCCGCGGAAGCTCTCCGCGTAGACCTTCGTCACGTTCTCCGTCCCCGACGGGCGGGCCGCAAACCAGCCCTGCGCCGTCACGACCTTGAGCCCGCCGATCGGGGCCCCGTTGCCGGGTGCCGCCACGAGGATCGCCGTGATCGGGTCGCCCGCGAGCTCCGATGCCCGCACGGCGCCCGGCGTCAACCGCCCGAGAGCCGCCTTCTGGGCGGGCGTCGCCGGGGCATCGATCCGGCGGTAGGCGGGGCTCCCGAACCGCTCGGTGAGAGCGCGGTAGGCCTCGGCCGGGTCACGGCCCGCGCGGGCGGTCAGCTCGGCGGCGAGCAGGCAGGCGATGATCCCGTCCTTGTCGGTGGTCCAGGTGGAGCCGTCGCGCCGAAGGAACGAGGCACCGGCGCTCTCCTCGCCGCCGAACCCGATCGTGCCATCGAGCAGCCCGTCCACGAACCACTTGAAGCCGACCGGCACCTCCACGAGGCGGCGGTCCAGGTCGGCGACAACGCGGTCGATCATGCTCGAGGAGACGAGGGTCTTCCCCACCGCGACCTCGCTTCGCCAGGTGCGCCCGCCGCCGAAGAGGTAGGCGATCGCCGCGGCGAGGAAGTGGTTGGGGTTCATGAGCCCGCCGGCCGGCGTGACGATCCCGTGCCGGTCGGCGTCGGCGTCGTTGCCGAGGGCCAGGTCGAAGCGGTCGCGGAGGGCGACGAGCCGGGCCATCGCGAACCGCGAGGACGGGTCCATCCGGATCCGGCCGTCCCAGTCGAGGGTCATGAACCCGAAGCGCGGGTCCACGGCCTCGTTCGTGACCACCAGATCGAGGCCATACCGCTCGCCGATCGCGCCCCAGTAGGCGACTGCGGCCCCGCCGAGCGGATCGACCCCCAGTCGAAGGCCCGACCCGGCGATCGCCGCCATGTCGACGACGCCCTCGAGATCGCTCACGTACGCGCCGAGGTAGTCGTGGTTCGTCGCCGTCGTGCGGGCACGCTCGTAGGGCACGCGGGGGACGCCGTCCACGCCGTCCGTCCCGTTGGCCTCCAGGATCCGGTTCGCCTCGTCCTGGATCCAGCGAGTCACGTCCGTGTCGGCCGGGCCCCCGTTCGGCGGGTTGTACTTGAAGCCGCCGTCCTCCGGCGGGTTGTGCGAGGGGGTCACGACGATCCCGTCGGCAAGGCCCGTGGTCCGGCCGCGGTTGGCGCCGAGGATCGCGTGCGAGATCACCGGCGTCGGGGTGAACCCGTCCGCCGCATCCACCCGGACGTCCACGCCGTTCGCCACGAGGACCTCGACCGCCGTCCGGAAGGCCGGCTCCGAAAGGGCGTGGGTATCGCGCCCGATGAAGAGGGGACCGTCGTAGCCCCGCCCGGCCCGGTACCGGCAGATTGCCTCGGTCGTGGCGAGGATGTGGTCCTCGTTAAAGGCGCCGTTGAAGGCGGAGCCGCGGTGCCCGGAGGTCCCGAAGGCGACGCGCTCGGCGGGGACGGACGGGTCCGG
>JBBSAS010000369.1:0-2236 GCA_038252055.1 Candidatus Limnocylindrales bacterium | reverse complement strand
GTGTCCGTGCGTGCGTAGTGACCGGTCGCCACCGCGTCGCAGTCGTAGAGGTGACGGGCGCGCCCCAGCAGCGCTCCGAACTTGACGTAGCTGTTGCAGTCCACGCAGGGGCTCGGCGTCTCGCCCCCAAGGTAGGCCGCCAGGAAGGGCTGGATCACGCCGGCGTCGAACTCGCGCTCGAGGTTCAGGACGTAGAACGGGATCCCGAGCTGCGCGGCGACGCGGCGGGCGTCCTCGGCCGCGTCGGCCGAGCAGCAGCTCTTCTTCAGCTCCGAGTACGCGTCGGCGCCGCCGTGGACGCGCATCCAGACGCCGACGACGTCGTGGCCGGCATCGGCAAGGAGCGCGGCGGCGACCGATGAATCGACGCCCCCGGACATCGCCACGAGCACGCGCATCGGAAATGTCTCAGGCAATCCGGCTGCCGAGCGGGTCGGCCGCGAGAGCAGTTGATCCGTCGCGGATCTCGGCGAGGACCCGCGGGACGGCGGCGATCGCGGCTTCGACCTCGGCCTCCGTCGTGCCCCGGCCGAGCGAGAGCCGCAGGGCGCCCATCGCGTCGGCGGCCGGGATCCCCATCGCCACGAGGACGTGGGACGGCTCCGGCGAGCCCGTGGCACAGGCCGAGCCGGTCGAGCAAGCGATGCCCTCGAGGTCGAGGGCGACCGAGGCGGCCACCCCGTCGGCTCCGCGCACGAGCAGCGAGAGGAGGCCCGGCAGTCGATCGACCGGGTGGCCCGTCAGCTCGACGCCGTCGACCGCGAGGCAGGCGGCCTGGAGGCGCGCCCGGAAGTCGGCCAACCGCGCCTGCGTGGCGGGCTTCTCGTCGCAGGCGAGGGCGTAGGCGGTGGCCATGCCGACAGCGCCGGCGACGTTCTCGGTCCCCGCCCGGCGATGACGCTCCTGGCTGCCCCCGTGAATCTGGGCGAGGAGCGGCGTCCCGCGCCGGACCCAGAGCGCTCCCGTGCCCTTCGGCCCCTCGAACTTGTGGGCCGAGATCGCGACCGTGTCCGCGCCCAGCGAGGAGACGTCGAGATCGAGATACGGGGCGGCCTGCACAGCATCAACGTGAACGTGGATCCCCCGCCGCGCCCGCACCATATCCGCGATCGCGCGGACCGGCTCGATCGTTCCGACCTCGTTGTTGGCGAGCATCACCGCGACGACCACCGTCCGCTCGTCGAGGAGCGCCTCGAGGGCGTCGAGATCCACCCGCCCGTCGTGATCGACCGGTGCCCGGGCGACCTCGAAGCCCCAGTTCGCGAGGTGCTCCGCGGCGTGGCTGACGGCGTGGTGCTCGACGGCGCTCACGACGATCCGGTTGCCGTGCGCCTTCCCGGCCCAGGCGGCGCCCTTCACGGCGAGGTTGTTCGCCTCCGTCCCACCGGAGGTGAGGACGATCTCGCGGGCGGACCCGCCGAGCTCGGCCGCCAGCTGCTCGTGGGCCCGGTCGAGGGCGTCGCGGGCGGCCCGGCCGGGGGCGTGGGCGGACGACGGGTTGCCAAACGCACCGCCGAGGTACGGCAGCATCGCCTCGAGCGCCTCGGGGCGGAGGGGCGTCGTGGCGGCGTGGTCGAGGTAGATCGGGGTGCCGGGCATCTGGCGGCGATTGTAGCGGCGACCCACGTGGAGGCCCTCCCACCGTCTGGCGCGCTCGCCGACGGTCGTGCCGACGCGCGGGCGCCACGTTGTCGAGGCCGGCGCGCCCGCGGCGCCACGCCCCGCACGGGCCGGCACGGCTTCAGCGGCTGCCGGCGCGCTCCTCCTCGCGGCGACCGGCCTGGCGGCGGCGGTCGTGCGTCGAGAGCAGGCGCTTGCGGAGGCGGATCGAGGCCGGGGTCACCTCGACGAGCTCGTCCTCGCCGATGAACTCGATCGCCGACTCGAGAGTCATCGGGCGCGGCGGCGTCAGGCGCAGCGCCTCGTCGTGGGCGTGCGTCCGGATGTTCGTGAGCTTCTTCTCCTTCGTCACGTTGACGTCCATGTCGCCCGAGCGGGCGTTCTCACCGACGACCATCCCCTCGTAGACGTCCACCCCCGCGTCGATGAAGAGCTCCGAGCGGTCCTGGAGGTTGAAGAGCCCATAGGCATTCGAGATGCCCGCCCGGTCGGCCACGAGCACGCCACTCGTGCGGTGGGTCACTTCGCCCGCCCACGGCCCGTAGCCCTCGCCGATCTGGTGGAGGAGCGCCGTCCCCCGCGTCTCGGTCAGGAGCTGGCCGCGATAGCCGATCAG